>NZ_LZGO01000072.1:0-93270 GCF_001690235.1 Gilliamella sp. wkB292 | reverse complement strand
AATAAAGTAAGCACTATTATTGTTGGTAATAAATTCTTTAAATAATATTTAACAACAGATTTAATTTAAGATTGGCTTCTCTATTTGAGTAGAACAACTTATAACTTAATAAACTCGCTCAGGCGGGTTTTTTTATGCCTGGAGAGTATTATGGCAGAACAAATTACATCGCTAACGTTAAAAATTAATGTTAAAAGTGTTACAGAAGTAAATAAAAAATTGGATGATTTTACGAAAAAAGCTGATGCAGCTACCGTAGCATCAGATAGATTCAGTAATGCACAGTTAATGATGAATAGTAAATTTTCTCAAATAACTAAAAGCATTGACTATAGTCGAATTAGTTTAAATGAGTATCAAAAAAGCTTAATTTTTAGCAGTAATACAACAAGAAGTTTAATAGAATTTAATGATAAATTATTTAAAAGCTTTAAAAATCAGATTGATAGTGTAAGAAATCTAACCTCAGCTTCGAAAGAGTTAAAAAATGCCAGAAAAGATCTTTCGGTAACAAACACAAATCAGAGCAAAGAAACCACTCCATCAGTCGGAAATAGTTTTGCTAATAAAATTAAAACCGAAATAGGTAAGTCATTTAATAACTTATTGACCACGATTAACCCAATAAATATTGGTATTTCTGCATTATCTAGTTTTTTAACAGGTTTAGTACCAAAATTATTCGAAACTGAATCAGCAACAGAAAAACTAGCCGCAGCACAAGATCGTTTAAATAAAGTATTGGACACAGATAAAAACACAGGATTTACTTTTTTATCTGATGAAATGATGAATTTACTTGGAAGAAATAGAGCGTTGGTTGAAGCCATGGTTAAATCAAGTAAAATAGATTTAGATACCATTATTTCAGTTATCAAACAACAATTGCATCATGATATAGAGAACGCGACAGATGGCTTAGTTGATCTGGTTAATTCAGCGAATTCAATGGGAATGAGAGCTGAAACAAATTTAAATTCAGTACTTAATAGTATAGATAAACTCAAATCCGGAAGCAAAATTGATTTGGATGAAATTGAAAATATTGAACTAAAAACAAAAAAATTAGCTGAATATTATGGAATGAGTTATGAAGGCGCTAGAAGAGTATTAGAACAATTAGCTGATATAAGGTCTGAAACTGATTCAATTAAAGTAGAAGAAAAAATTAACAATTTAATAGAAGAACTAAGCCATCTTTACCTTACTTCCGAAAATAGTTCAAATAAATTCAAAATGTTGATTGATAGTTTGTTTGAAATTGAAAAAAAAGCGAACGATGCATCACTTAAACTAAAATCTTTAAAATTAATTACAAATTTAGATCAAGCACAAGATCCTAAAAAAAGCCCATTCTATCAATACGAAAGAATGATCATGAATCCACGTCAGCGTACAAAAGCTGAACTTGATGAAATGAATAGACTGGCAGATGCAGCTAATAAAATTTTTAAAAAAGATCAACCTGGTTATGTGACAGAAGATAAAAGAAACGCTGTAGCAGCTGCAATTGAAGCGAGTAATTCGAGCAGAGGAAATTCAACAACAAATTTATTACAAACATCCCAACAGCAAGAAATAAGTCTTAGAAATCAACTTCAAGAATTACAAGAGCAAAGTTTAGCAGTAGAAGCAATTACATCTGAACGTAGAAAATATCTGGATCTACAAAACCAAATTCAAGTATTAGAAAGCAGTAATAATAAAAAGAGACTTACTGAAGAAGAAAAATATGTTTTAGCGCACAAAGAAGCGTTACTTACTCAGTATGCAAAAAATGCGGCTATTGGTGATGAGATTGCTAAATACGAAGCAGCAGCTAAAGCTATTCAAAAAATGAAAGAATATACAGCAAATTTATCTGTTGACGGGCAAATTAAACAAGCAACATTTGGTATGTCATCAAAAGATGCTGCAAGACAAGCTCAATTAAAGCAACTTGATATAAATAAACAAAATGAGTTGGATAAAACAAAAGATCCAAGCCAGATAGAAAATTTAACAAACCAATATGATCAAGCTAAACAGACATTACAAAAAAGTTGGCAGCAAGATGATGCTAATCAAGGTAATTGGTTAATGGGGCTAAAAGTGGGACTTTTAGACTATGCTGATACTGCACAAGACGTATTTAGCGCAGCCAAAGGGTTTGCACAAAATACCATGGGCTCTATGGCAAATATGATGACTCAATTAGTGACGACTGGAAAAGCCAATTTTAACGAGTTTGCCCGTTCTATCTTAATTAATATTATTGAAATTATTAATAAGCTAATACTAGCCAGAGTAATTCAAACTGCTTTAGGGTGGATGAGGTTTGGTGGTGGAGCAAGTAAAGCAACGGGGGGGCTTCAAGATGCTTACAGTGGCGGTGAAATTCGTGGTTATGCAAAGGGTGGTAATGTTGGATATGCGTTAAACCCAGGGGGCTTTACCGGTCGAGGTAATAAATATCAACCAGCCGGTATTGTTCACAAAGGTGAATTTGTTTTCACTAAAGAAGCAACCAAACGTATAGGGGTAAATACTCTTTATGCATTAATGAATGATAAAAAACAAGAGTATGCTAGTGGTGGATATGTTGATGTTGGTCAGGCTTCACCCATTGCTTTTACTCGTCAATCAAATCAATCAACAAGTGCTGTAAATGTATCGGCAAATATTGCTGTTAATATGTCATCAGAAAACAACTCAGTAACAACGACAAAAAATAATATTGATGCAAAAACTGTTGAGGCTCAAGTTGGTGCCGTTATACAGCAACGCATGAATGAGATGATGAAAAAACTTGTTTCACCTGGTGGTGACTTATATAACGTGATGCATGCAAGGTAAGTGATTGGAGAGGTTATGGCAGTAGATAAATTTCAATGGAAAACAATGGGAAATCCAAAAGTTTCGGATCTATCCAATATTAATGAAATTAGTTTTGGTGATGGTTATACACAATTATCAAGTACGGGCATTAATAGTACTACAGAAGAGTGGCAATTGACTTATATGGGGCAACAAAGCGAAGTTAAACAAGTTCGCGCTTTTTTAAATTCTCATATTATCAAATCTTTCAAATGGACTAATCCCTATGGTGAAGAAAAGTTATACCGAGTCGTAAATAAATCTATCGAATCAGAATTTATGGGGGGAAATGTTATTTCACTATCATTCAAATTTATTCAGGCTTATGCACCATAAATTATTATTACCTATTCAATTAACCACCTTAGGTGGTTTTTTTATGTCTGGAGAACATAAATGCCAATAACACAGGACTTACAAGCACTTGAAGGCAACGAGTTAATTCAACTTATTGAACTTGATGGTAAAAAATTTGGATTAGATGAAGTCCTTCGTTTTCATGCGCATAATGTCTCATCAGAGGGTTGGGCCTCTTTTGTTGTTGATAATTTACCTTCTATTAAATGGCAAGGAAAAGAATACTTA
This sequence comes from Gilliamella sp. wkB292, assembly GCF_001690235.1. Taxonomy (NCBI): domain Bacteria; kingdom Pseudomonadati; phylum Pseudomonadota; class Gammaproteobacteria; order Orbales; family Orbaceae; genus Gilliamella; species Gilliamella sp. wkB292. Next base: position 89,829 of record NZ_LZGO01000072.1, on the reverse strand, counting down.
CCTTACCCTTACGAACTAAAAGGTCTTGAGTTAAGTAGCACAGGCGCCCAACCGACACCAACGTTATCAGTTGGCAATATTGAAGGAAAAGTGACAAGGCTTTGCTTGGATTATGCAGATTTAGTTCAAGCAAAAATCAAAATCCATACCACAATGGCTAAGTATTTGGATGCGGCCAATTGGATTAAAGGTAATCCAAATGCAGATCCAGCTCAAGAACGCGTACAACTATTTTATGTAAATAGCAAAAAAACAGAAACCAAAACTATGGTTGAGTTTGAGTTATGTTCACCTTTTGATATCCAAAATCTACAGCTACCAACAAGGCAAATTACCACTGTTTGCACTTGGTGTATGCGTGGCTGGTATCGAAGCGGTACTGGTTGTGATTATGCTGGTAATAAATATTTCACCAAAACTGGTGATCCAACGGATGATCCAGCAAAAGATGTATGCGGTGGACTTTTAAAAGATTGTAAAGCAAGGCATGGTAATGCTTCGCTTCCTTTCGGTGGTTTTCCAGCAGCTAATTTACAGAGTAAGTAATATGAGACAAAAATTATTAGATGCCATAAAAAATCATGCAGAGAGTCAATACCCAAATGAAGCCTGTGGATTGATTATTGATACGGGTAAATCACAAAAATATGTTCCTTGTCAGAATATTTCTGATAATCCTAAAGAGCATTTTTTGATTGCTGTAGACGAACAATTACAAGCCGAAAAGTTGGGCGAAATTATCATGATTATTCACTCTCATCCTGATGTTGTATCACTAGTGCCATCTGAATTTGACCGTATTCAATGTGATCATTCAGGTATTGAGTGGGGCATTATATCTGTACCCGATGGTGATTTTTGCACAATATCACCGCGCGTAAATCGAGATTATACCGGACGCCAATGGCTACTCGGGCATGCTGATTGTTGGTCACTGATTATGGATTATTATCAGCGAGAATATCATATTGATTTAAATAATTATTCGGTTCCAAGACAGTGGTGGGAAAGCGGAACAGAACATCTTTATGATGAAAATTGGCAAGCTGAAGGATTTGTTGCAGTCAACATCACTGAAATGCAAGTTGGCGATATCATCATGATGCGTATTGGTGCGCAAGTGACCAATCATGCTGCTATTTATGTTGGTGACAATCTTATTTTACATCATTTATACGGTCAATTATCGACTCGTACACCTTACGGTAAATATTTTCGAGATAGAACAGTTCGCATAGTACGACATAAGGAGTTATTTCATGCTCAGTAATTTAACACTAAAAGGTGCAATGGCTAAGCAGTTTGGTAAAAATCATCAATATGATGTACAAAATCTTAAAGAACTATTACGCGCACTATGTGCAACGATCAAAGGATTTGAAAAGTACATGTGTTCAGCACATTTAAAAGGTATTAAGTTCGCTTTTTTTGTTGATGGCAAAAATATTGGTATTGATGAGTTTGATATTAATGCGAATGGTAAAAATTATATGATTATGCCAGTTACACAAGGTGCAAAAAGTGGAGGTATGTTTCAAATTATTATTGGTGCAGTTGCATTAGTTGCCGCTTTTTTTACAGCAGGGGCAACATTAGCTCAGTGGGGAACTCTCTTGACGGCTAGTACGATGAGCGCAACATCTATTCTAACAGGAATTGGTATTAGCATGATGTTGGGGGGCGTGGTTCAACTACTGACTCCACAGCCTAAATTTAATGCAGGTAAATCATCGAGTGCCGAAAATAAACCTAATTATGGATTTGGTGGGCCAGTGAATACTAATGCTGTTGGCTATCCTGTGCCTGTTTTGCTTGGTGAACGTGAAATTGGTGGCGCGGTAATTAATGCCGGTATTTATTCAGAAGACCAACAGTAGGTGAGTTATGCAATTGATAGAAGGGCAAAAAGGCGGAAGTAAAAAACAACATACGCCATATGAACAACCTGATAATTTACTGTCAAACGCCAAACTTAAGTTGTTATTAGCGTTAAGCGAAGGTGAAATTCAGGGGCATTTAACAGAGCAAGATATTTTTATTGATAACACTCCGCTGGCTAATTTAGATGGTTCTCGTAACTTCAAAGGCGTTAATTGGGAGTTTCGCAATGGCTCGCAGACGCAAGACTATATTCAAGGTATACCCGAAATTAGTAATGAATTGCGAGCTGGTTTCACTGTTAAAGCGGATAAACCGTGGGTGCGTGCATTTTCGAATTTAGATCTGGATGCAGTTCGTATTAAATTGAGTTTACCGGCTCACGTTGAGTATAAGGATAATGGTGATTCAGTTGGTACGGTTACCAAATATGCTATCGAATTATCAACTGATGGTGGTGCTTTTCAAACTGTGATAAATGGGACGTTTCAGGGTAAAACCACTTCAGAATATCAGCGTGATCACCGGATTAATTTACCGAAAGCTATGGATGGTTGGGCTATACGAGTAAGACGATTCACTCCTGATTCAAAATCGAGTAAATTGGTTAATGCATTTGGCGTGTCATCCTATGCTGAAATAATTGATAGCAAACTACGCTACCCAAATACGGCTTTACTTTACATCGAATTAGATGCAAGTCAATTTAATGGTTCCATACCTAAAATTAGTTGTAAAGTTAAAGGTAAAGTTGTTCAAGTTCCTGATAATTACGATCCAGTGAGTCGAACATACATTGGCACATGGACAGGTGGCTTTAAAATGGCTTATACCAATAACCCTGCTTGGCTTGCCTATTACTTAATGCGCGATGAAATAGCAGGAATGGGGTTAAGAATTGATGCCAGCATGCTTGATAAATGGTCTATCTATCAACTGGGTCAGTATTGTGATCAGATGGTATCTGATGGGCGAGGCGGAAAAGAACCACGTTTTGTTTGTAATGAATATATACAAAGTCAGGAAGAAGCCTATACTGTTTTAAAAGATCTGGTGGCTTCATTTCGTGGCATACTATTTTGGGGTAACGATCAAATCTGTCTAACGGCGGATATGCCACAAGATGAACCTGATTTTATTTACCATCCTTCAAATGTTGTTGGTGATTTTACCTATTCAAGTGGTTCATATAAAAATCGCTATACATCATGTTTAGTGGCCTATTCAGATCCGAATAACCATTACTGTGACGATGTTGAACCCGTCTGGGATTATGACTTGATGCGTCGTTATGATGTTAATGTCATGAAGTTAACCGCTATAGGCTGTACATCGCAAGCCGAAGCCCAAAGGCGTGGACGATGGGCTTTGCTTTCAAATGCGAAAGATGAAGTGGTTGCGTTTACCGTCGGATTAGATGGTTATATTCCTTTACCAGCCAGAATTATTGGTATCGCCGATCCCTCACGTTCAGGTAAAGAAAACGGCGGACGAATACAATCAGTTACTGGTCGAAAAATCACACTTGATAGAAAGATAGATTATCAAGTCGGAGATCGTTTAGTGATTAATTTGCCCGATGGTACCGCGCAAAGTCGAACGATTAGATCAATTAGTGAAGATCGGCAAACAATTACGGTGACTGCAAACTATAAAATAACACCTGTCGCTGGAGCAATCTGGTGTATTGACAGTGATAATGTTGCTATTCAATATTTTCGGGTTACCTCAATATCGGCAAGTGAAAATGGTAAATTCAACATTACTGCTGTGGAGCATGACCCCAATAAATTCAACTACATTGATAATGGAATCCGAATTGAGCCTAAGCCAATTACTGTGGTACCGCCGACAGCGGTATCATCGCCAAAAAATATTAGTGTTTTTGAAAGTAGCTATATCTCACAAGGACTGTCTATTTCGTGTTTGAATACTCAGTGGGATGCCGTTGAAGGTGCAACAAATTATATTGCCCAATGGCGAAAAGATAATTCATCTTGGATTAATTTTGGCAAAACTAATGGAACTAACTTTTCCATTGAAGGTATTTATTCGGGTACATATGATGTGCGTGTTCGCGCTGTTAATGCGCTTGATACTTCATCACCTTGGGCATATTCACAATCAAAATTCATTAAAGGCAAAGTTGGAACACCCGAAAAACCTGTCGGCTTTAGCGCAAGTGATGATGTGATATTGGGTATAGATTTAACTTGGTCCTTTCCTAAAGGCGCGAGCGATACCAGCCATACCGAAATTCAATATTCCAACAATGAAAATGAAGAAGATGCAAGATTACTTTCTAACGTTAGTTATCCTAGTTGCAGCTATTCACAAATGGGACTTGCAATTGGTCAAACCTTTTTCTATCGTGCTCGTTTAGTTGATAAAATTGGTAATGTGAGTGATTGGACCGATTGGGTGCAAGGTATTTCCAGTACCAATACCAATGACTTAACCGATCATATTTTTGAGGAAATAAAAGAGACTGACGCATGGAACTCATTAGTAGAACAAACAAATAATAACACCAGCTCTATCACAGACCATACTACTATGCTGGCTGAAAATACACGTTTATCAATCGAAAATGCTAAGTCCATTATTGAAAACGCTTTAGCAAATGATGTTGATTCTCAAAGGTGGCGAAAAGAAATCGGTAATGCTCATGCTGAAATAAAAGAAACGAAAGCTTTGGTTGTAAATGAAAGTGAGGCAACCGCAGTTAAATTGACCGAAATCTCATCAAATCTAAATGGTGCCAATGCTAGTATCAATGAACTTAAACAAACGACTGTAAAACAAGGTGAATCGATTGAGTCTCAAAGTAACATTCTAACGCAATTATCATCATCAATAGATAGTGTAAATTATAGTGTTAAAAATAATGCAACAGCCATTAATCAAATGGATACAAAAGTTACTCAACAAGGTAATGTAATTACTTCACAGGCTAATAGTATTAGCTCAATTAATACCAATATCGGTAATGTGTCTGCGCAAGTTAATGATGTGTCAAAAGCCATCCAAGACACCAATGGTAAATTATCTGCCTACCGCACAATGAAAGTGGAGATTGATAATAATGGAAGGCAGTATGTTTCGGGTATGACCATGGGGGTTGAAAATACCTCAGCAGGCATGCAATCAAATGTTATCTTCTTGCAAGATCGATTTTCAATTATGAATCATGCCAACGGTAACCCTCAAATGGTATTTACCACACAGGGCAATCAGGTGGTTATTAATGATGCAGTTATCGGTAATGGAACAATTACTAATGCAAAAATCAGAGATGCGTCAATTGATAGTGCAAAAATTGGTAATGTCATTCAGTCTGATAATTACCAATATGGGGTTTCTGGTTGGCAATTGTCAAAAAACGAAGGGAAACTCACTGCGGTGAATGCTGATATAACAGGAAAGTTAAAGGCAACATCAGGAGAGTTAAATAATGTTGTAATTAATGAAAACTGTAACATAAAAGGTGTTCTCAACGTTAATCAAATTAAAGGGAATATTGTTTCTGCTAAATTTTTCCAAAAAAAAGTTGGTTTGTACGAGCGTAATCCAAACGAAAATAAATTCGTTATGAGTATTGAAGGTAATGGATTACCGCAAACTTTAGCATTTCTTGGTGACATTAAAATTAATGTATACGACCAATTTTCCAGACCCCAAAATTATATCAGAGGTAATATCCGATTATTATTTAATAACCAATACCCATTTAGTTTAAATGAATTTTATCGTGATGGAAAAATTGAAAATTTATGCCTATCAATTCCTCCGTTTAGTTTAGGTGAACGGATCGATGTATCAGTAACAGTCAATAAACCAGATCAAGGAACATTCACATATATTTTTGGCTTTAATTCAGTGGTGTTGCTGACAAATAACTCTAGCGGGTTTATTGATTAACTAACAAAAATTATTAGATTTTTATATTCAAATTTCGAGGAATACTATGTCTTGGTACAAAACAGGTACAATCAATGTAACAAAAGGCAGTAACATCGTGACAGGGATTGGCACTAAATGGGCTAATCAGTTGTTGGGTATTTCTGCTGGTAGAATGTTATTGCTACAATCATCTAATCAAATTGAAATTTATGAGATAACATCCGTACAGTCTGATACGCAATTAACGTTGGCTGATAATTATGGAGGAAATACAGCAAAAGGAATAACATATAAAATTCCAACATCGCCAACCATTTCTATTGAACAGTTTGCGTTGGAAATATCATCTTCACTATCATATTATCAAAAACAATTAGACGGCTGGCAAAAAATTCTAACAGGCACGGGGGATATTGAATTAACTGCCCCCGATGGTAGAGTTGTTACGATAAAATCACAAAAAGCTTTAACAGAAGCTGTTAATAATTCCGTAAAAGTAGGCTCGGAATTTCATTATTACGGTTATCTTGGGGTTACGAACATTAGCAACTTTGGGGGTATTCAAAAAGGAGTTTATTGTCAGAATCTTGGCGAATATGCGCTGTTGACGAGGGGGTATCCGATTCAAGATGCTGGCTCATTAGTTATTTATCCAACTTATGCGATGGGTGATCAGGGGTGCGTTCAAGTATACACAACATTCAAAGGGGCACGGCAATTTATACGTAACTATATAGGCGGTTCGTCAAATGGCTACTGGGAGCCATGGGTAGAGCAAATCACAACGACAAATATTGGAAAATACATTCCGATTGGAGATCAACGTTTAATGCCGTTTCGACGTGATGAATTACCATTTGGTTGGTATTTCCGAAATGGCGATAATTACTTATTAAGTTCACCTCAAGGGCAGGTTTTAAATGGTTTATCCATTAATTATAAAAACGACCATCGCATTACGATTAAAACTATAAATGGACAACAATATATTAATGTGCCAACGGCATTTTCTGCCGATGGGCGTGGTTTTTTTGAGCGAGCCGCTGATGGAGCTAGCCGACAAGTAGGTAGTGTTGAAGATGATGCTATCCGAGAAATTTGGGGGCATTTCGATTCTGGCGTAGTGGCAAATCACAACGAGTATGCGAGAGGTGCATTTAAAGGTACACGAGCAATTAATCCTACAAACGCGGCGTTTTTAACAACTAGAGATTACGAAGTATGGGGGTATGACTTTTATGCATCACGAGTAGTACCAACAGCAAATGAAAATCGCCCACTTAACATTGGTATGACACCTGTAATTTACCTTGGAGTTTGATATGATTAATTATTATTATGATAATACAGATGACCTTAAACCGTACACACATCAATTAGAGGCTAACGACGACACAATGCCACCTGACAATGCGTTACGGATTGCTCCTGAATTTAAAGATGGGTTTTGTCCGTGTGAGCAAGATGGTAAATGGGTTTTAGTCGAAGATAACCGCGAAAAAACAGCCTTTAATATTGAAACAAAAGACGCCGTTAAAATTGACTACCTTGGTGAACTTAAAGCAGGATTTACGTTATTTGAACCATTCGAATTTTGCAAATGGAACGGGAAAAAATGGGTGAAAGATAAAGTAGCTGAAAATAACGCTACCATTGAACAAAATCAAATTATGAAAAATTCACTAATAAATCAAGCCAATGAAAAAATAGCGGTGCTTCAAGATATTATCGATCTAGATATGCAAGAATCTAATGAAGAGGAACAGCTGAAACAATGGAAAAAATATCGCATATTATTAACTCGCATTGATGTATCTGATACGAATATTTCATTTCCAACTAAGCCCGAATAAATTAAACAAACACTACCAATTTTTTCCATTCACCTTATCCTTCCTTTTCTATAATTAAGCAGATAAGCTTTCTTTTTGATTAATCCTATAAATTATCTCGCTTTATTCATTTTATTGATAATAAACAATTAGTTGTAAATATCAGGGCATCATTCCTTTCAAAATTGGTAGTGTATTATTTGTTATCATTTTTACACTTAAAATTCTCCACTACACTAACAGAATAATTATTAATTGATTTACTTGATCTCGATTGAATACCTATTTATCGTTTTTTTGAATAGTGTTACTTGATTTTGTGATTAATTTTGTCACTTTGTTATTAGAATAAACGTCATTATTATTGTAGAAACTTCATTTGATCTGTTTTACAAATTTGCTGATGAAATAGGCAAGTTAGCGTTAAATTTAAACCTATATTTCAAGTGACACTCCTTTATTTAATCGATAAAATAGTCGATATTTATCCAAAATTAAATAATGCTAAGAGTAAATAGGAATGGCAAAGCAAATCAAAATAATTAAGTGCCCAAATTGTGGTAGCATACAAAAAACTGAAATTAAACCCGATCATTATCGTTGTGAAAATTGTCATACTGAATATTTTTTAGATAGTGATGATATTAATGTTAATGTCACTTATGATAATAAACAAACTAATTTAGATAATGAGTATTTTGGTGATTTTAAATTAAAAATAATTGTTATTCTAGGCTGTATCGTGGTTGGCTGCGTTTGTGTTGGTTTGCTCAATATGTTTTTTAAATCGAAGCCTTCTTATGATGCCCCAGCCGCAACTACGCAAATACAACAAAATCAGACTACTACCACGAAATCAGTATCGGCCAATCCGCAAATTGCGCAAAGTAGTGGTACATTGCGTGTTAATTATAATTTTTGCTCATTAGTTTTAGTCGATAATAAACCTTTTGTGATGGGAATCATTAATCGTTCCAATGGGTTACCCTATGAACAAAAGTATTATTTTACTGTGTATGATTTGCTTTCTGAAAAAATTGTGCAAGAAAGCCCAATTGCTAATGTGAAATTTGATAAGTTTGGTAAAGTTAATTGGACTTCATATGACTTTACTAAAGATAAAACCTATCTAGTTGCAAACAAACGCACTGTTTTTTTACTTGATAAAAAGAATTTTACCCTAACTGATGTGACATCTTCGTTATTGCAAAATTATCCTCAATTTGATAAAGGCATTGCCTCAGTCAATATCACGACCGCACAAGGCGTCGTTGGCCACGTTTTACATATACTGACTGATGATGGGCAAAAGATCTATTATTTCCCTTTGCAGGATAAAGCTTTTGTTGATAATAATGATTTTTATATGACAATTAAAGATTTTGAGCGGAGTGCAGATGATACCAGTAAACACACTGCTTTTAGCTTTGCCAATAATTATGGTGAGGATTTTAAGTTAATTAAATTTACTTTTATTAGTCCTGATGGTAAAAGCCATTACACTTTTACATCAGCTAAAGTTGGTGATCAAAATACTGATGGTTCTGGCAAGTCTACTGATGCGGCAAGCGCCTATAATTACAGTCTTCCTTATTACAATAATCCAAAATATCAACTGGTTTCTCATCAAAACCTTACTCCGGATAGACTTTACTTTAATCCTGAAATTATCTATTTTGACGATAATACATTAATTATAAAAACCAGAACTAGTGCAAGTCCTGATTCAAATTATAATTATCAACGATTGGATATTAATAACGGTAAAGTGATTTGGACATTATCAAGTGATGATATCACCATAAAAGAGATCATGCCTTTTAATGATGGATTTATCATTAAACAGAGTTGCGATAAGTATGCGCAAATAGCTTCTGATGGTACTATCATTAAAAAACTAACTTTAGTAAATGAAAAATAATAAGTATGACTAGTATAAGGAATATGATATGGGATTAGGCAACTTTTTTAAAAGACAACTAAAAACAGTAATAGAGTGGAAAAACCAAGAGCAAAATGTTTTATTTTATGAGTTTCCAACTCCAACTAATGAAGTAAAAAATGCCAGTAAATTAATTATCAATCCGGGACAAGGCTGCATTTTAGTTTATAAGGGTGAAGTGATCGATGTGATGACTAAATCGGGTATTTATGAACTTTCTACATCAAATCATCCTTTCATTACTAACTTTGTTAAAATACTACAAAGCTTGGAAAGTGAACATAAAATGCATGTGTATTTTTTCCGTTTAGCAAGTTTGGTTAATCAAAAATGGGGTACATCAACGCCGATAAAATATATTGATAGTGTATATCAATTTCCAATTGAACTTGGTGCTTATGGAACCTATGCAATTAAAATTGAACAAGCTCAGCATTTTTTTACCGAAGTAGTAGGTAGTAAATCAGTTTATACCGCAAACGATCTGAGTCAATTAATGATTTCGCGTATCATTCCAACTATCACCTCACAATTAGCAACGGAAAGTTATTCTTATCAAAATATTGATTCGCAATTGGTTAAATTATCTGACCAAATTAAACATAGTTTGCAAGCTATTTTTGGTAAATTAGGTCTTTTGTTAGAGGATTTTCAAATTGAGTCCGCCACATTTAGTGAAGAGACTTTGGAGCGCATTAGTAAAATAGCTAATTCAAGAACGGATGCATTAGCTGCCAAAGAGGTCGGTTTAGATTATGTCGAGCATGAAAAACTCAAAGCATTACGCGATGCAGCTCAAAATGAAGGGGGACTTGCAGGAGCAGGGTTACAACTTGGTGCAGGTTTAGATTTAGCAAAATCATTTGATTTAAATAAAAATAATGCCACAAATACCGCAGCGTCGGCTAATAATGAACAAATTATTAACCAATTAAAACAGCTCAAACAACTGGTTGATGAAGGTATCTTGACTCAAGATGAATTTAACGCGAAAAAAGCACAGTTATTGGATAAGCTGTAAACTAATATGCTAATTACTAAAACTAGCATTTAATTTACCAGTCATTTATGACTAAAATTTAATGATAACAATTTGCATTGGCTACAGGTTATTATTACCACTAATCAGTGGTCAATTTATTAATAAATGGTACTTAACGCAGTGTTATTGCTAGCTATTTAAAAAGTAGCAATAATGCTTGTTATAAATCGTGATGTTGATAATACGCTTAGAATTTAAATAAAAAAACATTAGCCATATACGCTTATTAAGCTGTAATAAATTTATAACTCAATTACAATTTTTTGTATCATAAAGCTATAAGTTCATCTAACTATATCATTGTTTAACAGTGGTCTAATTTGATATAAATAGGTAATATCAAAAATAGTATGTTTATTGCTGATATTACCTTGTATTGTGATCTATTTGGCAATAATTTCAAAATACTTGAATTTACCTTTACCACTTATTGCTTGTTTTGCTTCGCTGGCAGCAAAAATACCCACTTTCGCACCAACCCATTTGCCTTTGCCTGCCGCAAAATCACGGCTGATCTTTTGCCACGCTTTATTGGTATCTTGATAATAAAATTGGCAAATACCGTTTAATCCGACCTCAACTTTTAATTGGCAATTCGGTGAATCCAGTTCAGTAATCGTTTCTTGATATTCATCAACTATCCCAGCATCTTTCATCCAACCATATCGATAACATAAAAAATAGTGATTATTTTTATAACAGAGGGTTAGGGCCGCATAACGTTCTCCATAAATGATCAAACCTGCAAAATCACCCGAATTGTTTGGATTGAGTTCTAATGCAGTTTCAGCGGTAAATTGCCATGACGAAAATTTTTGTAATAACAAATTAGGAGCGAAATAGAGTGTTTGCTGTTTGTTATGTATTGGTAATGGGTAACAATTTAACGTTAAGCCATCGCTCTGTTCTGCAAGCCAATTTTTTTGAGGATTGGCTTGCCATTGCCACTGTAAACCGATCTTGCCTTGCTTAAAGTCATCGCTCGTTTGCATGGTATAATCATCTGAATTACAAGTGGTTAATGGTTTTGGATATGACACAACAGGTTGACCGCAGTTATCATCGATGGCGGTTCCGATTCTTGGCCAATCATCATCACCCCAGTGCATTGGTTGTAGATGTACGATTCGTCCATATAAATTGGCATCCTGAAAGTGTACAAACCAGCATTGATTATTATCAATTTCAACCCAGCCGCCTTGATGGGGACCGTTAATAGCGGTATTACCTTGAAATAAGACATTACGTGCAGTCCAAGGTCCCTCTAAGTGTTGACTACGCAATACGGTTTGCCAACCGGTTTCAACGCCGCCAGCTGGCGCAAAAATATAATACCAACCGTTTCTTTTATAGAGTTTTGGGCCTTCAAGTGTTGGCAAGTCGGCTGTGCCATCATAAATAATTTTTCCATCGCCAATTAAAGCCGTTCCATCATTAGTCATACGAAATAGCTGTAATTTATGCTTGATGCCAGAACGGCTTTGTGCAAAAGCATGAACTAACCAAGCTTGACCATCATCATCCCAAAATGGACAAGGGTCAATCCAACCTAATGCAGGTTTTACGCAATGTGGTTTGCTCCATTCGCCCCACGGATTATGCGTATTACACATAAATATCCCTTCATCGGGCGTACTGAAAAATACCCAAAATTTTTGATGATGATAACGGATTGATGGTGCCCAAACCCCTTTACCTGGTTGCACACAATCATAACCCGGTAAATCAAGAGACGAAAATACATGATTTATAATTTGCCAATTCACTAAATCTTTAGAATGCAAAATCGGCAGTGCTGGCATATGATTAAAGCTAGATGAAACCATAAAGAAGTCGTCTTTCACTCTAACGATATCTGGATCAGAATAATCAGCACAGATGATGGGATTGTTATAATAATCAGAACGCATATAATTACCTTTTACATTACGCCATTAACGTAACTTTTTATCCTAGTTATTGTTTTCAATATTTTTTTGTCTGGCAAGTAAATCTTGTTGAATTTTTTCCATCATTTTGTCATCTAATTTATAAAAACGCATAAGCCACCAAAGTAACAAATATGAAAACGCAGGCCCTATAGTTAACAGTCCAATAATGCCCATCGTTGCCAGTGGCGTTTGTACTTCAACACCAGCTTGATAACCCAATAAGCCTAAGCAAATACCAACCAATGCGCCCGCAATTGCCATACCTAATTTAAGTGCAAATAAGTTTCCAGAAAAAGACAAGCCTGTTGCGCGTCGACCAAATTTCCATTCACCATAATCGGCCGCATTTGCCATCATATTCCATTTGAATGGTTGATACATTGAATGAAAAAAGCCGATTAAAAAATAAAGAGGAAACACCACCGCTAACCAAACCGGCGGAATAAAAAACATAATTACGCCAATGGCAAATAAAATTAAATTAATATTTTTAAATAATTGAATCGCGGTAAAACGTTTAGCAAAATATCCGGCAGCCATCGCACCTAAAATAGTACCGATTACAGAGGTTGACACAAAAGCAGACTTCATAGCCGTTCCCGCTGCCGAACTAATACCGCCCATCATTAAATAAGTTGCATAATAGAGCGTTGCTGAACTACGCATTACGCCAGCCATGCTTGAAAAGAACGTAATAATGGCAACAATGCACCACTGATCATTAGCTAAAAGGCATTTTAAATCTTTTTTTATGCTGACATTTTTATCTTCAATTGGTGTCACGCGTTCTTTGGTTGTTGCAAAGCAAAACACTAACATTGCAATAGCAATAACGCCCATCACAGCCATTGTCATTTGAAAGCCTAGTTGCTTATTCTCTTTACCAAACCAATCGACCAAAAATAGAGTACCAATTGATACCATTAATCCAGCCGCTGATGAGATGGTAAAACGAAATGATTGTGCAGAAAGACGATCTTTTTCATCACGTGTAATGACTCCACCGAGTGCACAATAAGGAATGTTAATAAAGGTATAGCAAAGCATCAACAACGCATAAGTAATGTAGGCATATAAGAGTTTACCGGAGTAACCAAAGTCAGGTGTAGTATAGGTCATGACTGCAAGTACAGCGTAGGGAATGGCAAACCAAATTAACCAAGGTCGAAATCTTCCCCAGCGAGTTTTAGTTCGATCTGCTACCATACCGGTAATAGGATCGATAATGGCATCAAAAATTCGTGTTGCTAAAAACATGATCCCGACTGCAGCAGCTGATAGTCCATAAATATCGGTATAAAAGTAGGTCAAAAACATGGTGACTGATGAATAAACGATTCCACATGCTGCATCACCCATTCCAAAGCCTATTTTTTCCATGACTGATAATCTTTTATTATCCATCATTATCTCCTTATAATTATATAAACACACTGTTTTCTAAACAGTTTTTAAGCATATTTGTTTCTATTTCGAATTATTGAAAATAAACAACGATGGATTGAGTGTATAAAATTCATTATCAAAACAATATTATGATTTTGCGTACTGAAATTACGATATATGGTTAATGTGATAAATATCACAAATTTTATTGTGATATTTAATTATCTAGCGAATGATAAAAAGTAAAGCTATGGAAAATCATCTAATAACTAATTGAGTAATTGAAGGAATAATCGCGCTTTTTTAACGCTATCAATCCTTGAAAAGTTAGTTATTACAAAAGTTAATTAGTATAAATTTATGCTATTACAATTTTGGGACATTATATTAATGTGAAAAATTTAGCTGTAACGATGCCTTGTGATTTAAAGTGAACCAATTTTAAGGCTTAACTAAATTATCTTCAAATTGACAAACGACAAAAAATTTTTTGTCCATTTCTTGCTTGTAATAGATAATATGTTTTCAGTCGCTTCATCGCTGTGTGTTGAATAGTTGTTTTCGACATAGTTATTTATAAGCCAATAAATCCAGCCGGTAATTAATTTATTTTTTATTACTTAAAAAAGCGTTTTATTCAATGTATTTCGCTTAACAATAGCAGGATTTTTATGTTTGCATTTGATTGGTGATTGAAATATTGGGATTTTTTTATAGGCCTATAATGCTGTTAATTTTGAAAACTGTTGTTAATGTGCTCATAGTCGAAATGATACCAAGATATAAACACAATTTGATATTGATATGATAATTCAACGTTAATTGATGTCTGCCATAGAATACTTCGGATATTATTCATAAAAAATAGGGGTATTCATTGTGCTGCGTTACTAACAATATTTTGCTGGATTTTTATAATTTGAGTATATAAATTTGGTGGACTCCTGATTAACTTGTTACTCACGCAAAGCCCAATAACTGTATTGGGTTTAAATTGTTATTAGCGTGTTGAAAATAAAATAGTAACAAAATGTGTGATGAAAAACTTATTTAATCAAAAAATGATTTATTTAAAACGATAACTTATGTTACCTTTGAACAGAGTTTTACTAGTGGTTAATAACAAATTTTGATAACAAAATTCAAATACCTTTAGCTGATAATTATATAGTCGTTAGTTAAATCCTAATTAAAGCAGTCGTTATCATGAACAATTAAAATAGTTTAATTAGATAACTTATAGTGAATTGTGTTTTTGATGTCGCCATAGCCATTTACCACTGACTAATCGATAGTAGAAAAATATACTTCTAATGATCCAATCAAGAAACATTCCAAACCACACGCCAATTACGCCAAAGCCAAAATAAACACCAAATAGATAACCAACGACAATTCGGCACATCCACATACTACCGATTGCGACCCACATAGTATAACTGGCATCTTTGGCACCTTTAAACCCATAAGGTAACACAAAAGAAGAGGCCCAAAATGGGGTAAATAGAGCATTTAACCACAATAAATGTTTTGATATTTGGATCACTTCAGGATCATTGGTGTAGAGTGAACTGAGAAGGCCAGCAAAGGGCATTGTTACAAATGCAATCAAACAGAGTAATATATTGGTAAACTGAAAAATAAATTTTAGTTGTCTGGTTGGTTGGTAGATTTGCCCCATACCAAGGCGTTTACCAACAATAATGGTTGAGGTTGCTCCTAAAGTCCCTCCCGGCAAATTAAGCAGTCCTGCAATGGAAAATGCGATAAAGTTAGCGGCAATAGTTGATGTGCCCATACCGGCAACAAACGTTTGCGTCAGTAATTTGCCAACATTAAACATAACTGATTCAACACTAGCTGGAATACCGATGCTGAGAATATCAACCAAAATTTTAGCATTGAATGAATGGAAGTAACTTCTAAATGGAATAAATAGTGCTCGACTTGGCTTAATAGTTAGTACTAATAATATAAAAAACATACCACAATAACGTGAGGTGGTCAGACCAATGCCAGCACCGATAAAACCTAAACCTTGCCAACCGCCTATACCATAGATAAGTACATAACTAATCGAGATATTCAGAATATTCATAATGATGTTTAGGTACATTGGCAGTTTGGTATTGCCTGCGCCTCTTAATGCACCACATCCCACTAAAATAAACGCTAAAGCTGGGTAACCTAAAACTGTTAGCCTAAGAAAAGTTAATGTCAGATTTTTAACTTCGGGATCAGCTTTTCCAGCAATGATATCAACAATCCAATAGCCCGAAAATTCGACAAAAACAAATAGTAACACGGATACTAATACCAATAGGGTAATGGATTGTCTGGCGGCGAAAACCGCTTTTTTACGATTATGACGACCTAAGCTAAACGCAACGACTACAGAGGTTCCTAATGCTACAGCCATAAAAAATGACATGATAATCATATTAAAGCTTTCAGCTAAACCGACAGCTGCCATTTGTGCTTTACCTATCCAGCTAACTAAAAAAGTACTAAAAATACCCATCAATATCACTGAAAGATTTTCTATAAAGATTGGCATAGCTAATGGGTAAATTTCACGCCATAGTAGTACACTATTTGAATGTCTTTTTTTATATAATTGCAGGTTTTTTAAACGGTTAATGAGTTGAACATTCAATTGGAAGCCTAAATCTTATAACTGAAAATTATTGTGATAATTATAACTCCTTTATTGAACAAAAATGAATGCGTGTTTTAAAAAATAACATAATAATAAAACTAACTTTTATTATATTGACGCTAAAAAGAATTAAATGCATGCTTGGATTAAGAAAGCGATATTTTTAATAAGTTATTTTTTTCATCTTTTATACTATTTTGATGACTGGAGATGTAATAACAAATAGTGTAGCTGTTAATCAGTGTTTACTATTACTGATAACGGTTACCGATTTATTTCTTGTTCATTGGCAGTTAAAGTTTGGTAGTCTTGCTAGTTTTAGGGTAAAGCGTGTTAAGTCGAAAAAAGATAAGGAAAAGTATGAAAATTCTTCATAATGATGATTTAAAAAATGCATTATTAAAAAAGGGCAATAAAAAAATCAGCATTGTTTCTGCTTTTGCCGTTCATACCGAAATGGTAGTAGAACAGTTACTTGAAGATAACAATATCGAGTTGGAACTGATTATTAGTACCATTAATGCTTTTAACTCGTTTGATTTTATTAAGTTTTGCCAGCAAAAAGCGCAAGATTGTGATAAATTCAGTTTTTATGTGGATTTTCGCTATAATCAAAGTGTCCATTGGAAACTCTATTTGATTCAGGCTGAAGCAGAGCCTGAAACGGTGATTATTGGTAGTGCAAATTTTACTAACACAGGTATCGGACTTACTCGTGACACATGTGTAATGATACAAAACAAAAAACTGTATGCAGATTATTTAGTTGATGTCGAACAATTCAAACAATTACCAGAAGTGGTAAAGTCAAGTGATCAAAAATTTGATCGATATTTACAGAATTATAAAACCCTACATCAAAGTATTACAAAAGCATCAATTCCAACTTTAGCCAATTATTTAGCAATAAATCCACTGATTGAATTAGGACTTTTGGTTTGGGATTCTTATCTAAGCGATGAGGATGAACAAGTGGCTGAAGAAGTCGTCGCCAGAGAGCATCCAACTATAAAATTTGATATGAACCGCGATTGCTTACTAGTTGAAAAAAAATATGAAAAGGATTTTAGCGTAAATCAGCTAATTTTATGTATGAATAACCAAGGTAAAGAGATTGAGTTTTTTTATTGTCTAGGCATCTATCCTAGCCAATCGCAAAAAGATGTGTTTCTTTTTAATTTTTCAAAAAAAGCCATTCGTCCATTTAAATTAAGTCGATCACTCAAAACAGCATTGGCAAAGCAAGCGGCAAGCTGGTGTAAAAGCAATAAGCATAAGTTAACTTATGAAGATCTATTAGCACTATGCGAAAATAGTTAACAAATATTGAACTCACTTTAGGTAATAAATTTGCCGGAAAGTTTAAGGAAATATATGTGTTTCAGTATAAAAACTGGTGTGTTTATCTTGACGTAAATCTATAACGCTATATTATAGCGACCAATAATGACTACTATCATCAAAATAATAAATGAGTCCTCATGTTAATTAATGCGAAAACAATTCTTGATAAATTAAATCCACATAATAAAGTTAATTATGATTCCGTTTTAAAAGAAGTCATTGCCGATTGGCAGTCTGGTGCGGTTCGTCCTAAATTATTAATTCACAGCTGTTGTGCGCCTTGTAGTACTTATGTGCTGGAGTATTTGGCACAATATGCGGATATTACTATCTATTTTGCTAATTCTAATATTCATCCACGCGTTGAATATGAATATCGAAGTGTGGTGCAACAAAAATTTATTGCTGATTTTAATCAAAAGACGGGAAATAACGTGCAATTTTTAGAAGCACCTTATCAGCCAGCAGAGTTTATTAAGCAGGTTGGTCATTTGCGAGATGCCCCCGAAGGCGGTGAGCGTTGCCATATTTGTTATAAAATGCGTTTAGATTTGGCGGCAATTAAGGCGCAAGAGTTAGGATTTGACTATTTTGCTAGTGCATTGACGCTCAGTCCTAAAAAGAATAGTCAAAAAATTAATGAATTAGGATTTGAGATCCAAGAGATCTTTTCTGTTAATTATCTCCCTTCTGATTTTAAAAAGAACAATGGCTATAAACGTTCTATTGAGTTATGCAAAGAATACGATGTTTATCGTCAATGTTATTGTGGCTGTATTTTTGCTGCTAAAGCTCAAGGTGTCGATTTAAAAAATGTGATTACCATTGCTAAACAAGGTTTAGAAAAAGCGCTTTAAGCCGTTGCAAACTCATTAGATTACTGATTATTTTATATTTGTTATGACCTGTATTTGTATGATATGGGTTAGATTCCGATTAGTTTTAGACAGAATTACAAATCACATCAAGCCTTCTTAAGATAAATTATTATTGTGTATTACTTTTGTTTTAGGGGATTTTTTATCCATCCCTATTAAAAAGAACCAAGAATTGGTTATAATGATTTATATAAAAATAAAATTAATAATTTGAGATTTATTACATATCTTGTAATAAATTAAATCTAAATTAATAAGATGTGAGTTTATTATGTCAAAAATATATAGGCTCGGATTGGATGTGGGTTCAACTACAGCAAAATGCGTTGTGTTAGATGAGCATGACAATTTTGTTTATACTAATTATGTGCGCCATAATACGCATATTGTGGCAACAGTACTTGAATTGCTGAGTGAAATTAAACAGAAGCTTGGCGATGATATACTCCTTTCCGTAAAAGTGACGGGTTCTGCCGGGATGGGCATTTCCGAAAAAGCCGATATCGCTTTTATTCAAGAGGTGGTTGCGGCATCGGAAGTGGTACAACGCAAATATCCTGAAGTACGAACGTTGATAGATATTGGTGGTGAAGATAGTAAGATGATCTTCTTTTTTCCTGATCGACCACCCGATATTCGAATGAATGGTAGCTGTGCAGGGGGAACCGGCGCATTTATCGATCAGATGGCAACTTTGCTTAATACGCCTGTTCAGCAGTTTGATGCGCTTGCTCAAAATCATGACCAAATTTTTCCTATCGCTTCTCGTTGTGGTGTTTTTGCCAAAACCGATGTCCAAAATTTAATTAGCCGTAATGTCTCGAAAGAAAACATCGCTTATTCGGTTTTACATGCTGTATGTATTCAGCTAGTCAACACTTTGGCTCGTGGCTATGATATTGTGCCAAAAGTGATGTTAATTGGTGGTCCTTTCTCATTTATCCCAACGTTAGGTAAAGCAGCACTAAATACGTTAAAATTAACGGATGATCAGGTTGTTACCACTGATCATCCGACCTTACTTTCCGCTTGGGGGGCGGCAATTCATATTATTGAGCGAACCGAGCTTTCGTTGACAGATTTTATTGCACGATTAAATGCTTCTACTCAAATTAAAGTTAATGAATCATTTAGATTAAAACCGCTGTTTAATGAGTCGTTGTCATTTGATAATTGGAAAAAGAAGCGCAAATATATCGAAATTGCTAGATGCAATTTAGCCGATTATCAAAAACAGAATGCTTTTTTAGGCATTGACAGTGGCTCTACTACCACCAAAATTACGCTTGTTAGTGAAGACAATGAGTTGTTATTTACACATTATGCACCAAACAATGGCCAGTCGATTAGCGCTTTAATTCATGGCTTAACTAAATTAAAAGATGAAATTACTGCATCAGGTAAAGAGATTATTATTGCTCGCACAGGTGTGACCGGTTATGGTGAAGAACTATTAAAAGCCGCTTTTGCTATTGATGACGGTTTGGTCGAAACCATGGCGCATTTTGCTGCGGCTAAACATATCGATCCTGATGTCAGTTTTGTGATGGATATTGGCGGTCAAGATATGAAAGCCATTTTTATTGCTAATGGTGTGGTTAATCATATCGAATTAAACGAAGCTTGTTCATCGGGTTGTGGATCGTTTATTGAGACTTTTGCCAAATCACTTAACTCTAATACTATTGATTTTGCTGATGCCGCGTGTAAATCTTCTAATCCATGCGATTTAGGTACACGCTGTACTGTTTTTATGAATTCTAAAGTGAAGCAGGCATTGCGTGAAAATGCCTCCATGGGTGATATTTCGGCAGGACTGGCGTTTTCTGTGATTAAAAATGCCATTCATAAAGTGCTGAAACTGCATGATATGCGTAAACTGGGTGATCATATTGTGGTGCAGGGCGGTACTTTTAAAAATCCTGCAGTATTTAGAGCATTAGAACAGTTAACTGGTGCGCAAATTACCAGTTCTAATATTCCTGAGTTAATGGGGGCTTATGGGGCAGCGTTGGTCGCTAAAAACCATTATCTAGCGCAACCTACAGCTTCGCAATTTATTGGTTTAGATAATCTGCACAAAGCTGAAGACAATAAAGCTAAACCGTCTCGCTGCAAAGGTTGTGAAAATAAATGCGATATTATCATCTATCGATTTGCCAATGGTCAACGTTACTATTCAGGTAATAAATGTGAACGTTTTTTAAGTAATAATCAATATCGCGATAATAGCTCGTTTAATATGTTTGATTATAAAAATGATCTGCTATTTAAACGTACTAATGTGGTTAATGCAGATGCTAAAATTAATATTGGTATTCCTCGTGTATTAGGACAATATGAAAACTTCCCTTTTTGGCATACATTATTGACACAAAGTGGTATAAACGTGACACTTTCACCTTTTTCGACACAAAATATTTATGAAAAAGGGGCTGGAACGGTAATGTCTGATAGTATTTGCTTTCCGGCAAAATTAGTGCACGGTCATATCATGGAGTTGATTGAGCAGAAAGTCGATCGTATTTTTATGCCGATGGTTGTGTTTGAATCAGCCCAGTTTGACAATGCTGTGAATAGCTATAATTGTCCAATTGTCAGTAGTTATGCTGAAGTGATTCACAGTGCGATCAATCCCGAAGAAAAATTTAACATACCATTAGATTATCCAGTTATTAACTTTACCAATAGTAAGTTACTTAGAAAAGGCTGTATCAATTATTTAACTTCGTTAGGTATCGACAAGAAAGTTGCCAACAAAGCGTTTGAAGCTGCATTAATTGCGCAAGCTGAGTTTAAACATGATTTATACAGCAAAGCGGTTGAAGTACTCAATAATGCCAAACAAACCGGGCGCTATGTCTTTATTTTAGCTGGACGACCTTATCATAGTGATAGTTTAATTAATCATAAAACACCAGAAATTTTAAATGCGCTCGGCTGTGATGTCATTACCGAAGATTCGGTATTAGGGGCCATTAATCAATTATCGCCAGAACTGCAAATTTGTTCGCAATGGAGCTATCCAAACCGTTTATATGCTGCGGCTTCATTTGTTGCACAGCAACCGAGTAATATTCAATTTGTACAACTCAATTCATTTGGTTGTGGGCCTGATGCGATTGTCACTGATGAGTGTAAAGCAATTTTAGAATCGAAAGGGAAAACTTGCACCATTATTCGTGTAGATGAGATCACCGCAACGGGTTCTGTCCGTTTACGCTTACGATCGATTATCGAATCAATTCGTATGAATCAACATCAACCATTGAAAACCGTAGAACGTAAAAAAACGGCAGTTTTCAGTAAAAAGGATAAACAGCGTCGTACTATTTTAGCGCCATTTATTTCTGATTTTTATTCACCATTGTTACCGCCGATTTTTGCATTATCAGGTTATAAGCTAGAAACTTTGCCAAAACCAGATAAAAGCTCGGTTGAATGGGGATTAAAGTACTGTAATAACGAAATTTGCTACCCTGCAACGATTATTGTTGGCGATGTGATAAAAGCGTTACGATCAGGTAAATATAATCGTGATGAAGTGGCAATCGGTATTACGCAAACGGGTGGACAGTGTCGAGCGAGCAGTTATCTATCATTGATCAAAAAAGCCATGATTAGTAATGGTTTTGAAGATGTGCCGATTGTGTCACTTAGTACCGATAATATGAATGCAAGTGAACAACCTGGCTTTAAAATTAATTGGCTTAAAACTTTGCCAACTACTTTTTTTGCTATGCTATTTGCTGATTCACTATCGAAAATGTATTACGCAGTCGCACCTAGAGCCAAAGTAAAACAACAGGCTAATCAACTCAAAGAGCTGTATCTTAGAAAGCTAGAGCAGCTACTTAATGAGCAGAAAGGGCATAAAGCGATTTATGCGTTATTGGCGCAAGCTGTTGAGCATTTTAATCAGGTTGAAACCGTCAATAAAGATTGCCCACAAATAGGGATTGTTGGTGAAATCTATGTAAAATATAACAGCTTTGGTAATCAGCATAGTGTCGAATGGTTAGTCGATCAGGGGATTGAGCCAGTAATTCCACCCATGATTGAATTTTTTGCTCAAGTGTTTGTCAATTATGACAGTAATATTGATAATCATCTTTTACCAAAAAGTTATCTATCATCTTTATTGTTCTTTTTTGAAAAAGTGGCTCAACGCTATATTAATAAAACTAATCAAATTTTATCGCATTTTAAATATTATCAGCCGTTTCATAATATTCGTGATATCGCTAAAAAAGCCGAGCAAATTCTTAACTTGGCCAATCAATTTGGCGAAGGTTGGTTGATTCCTGCCGGTATTATGACTTTTGCTGAATATGGCATTAATAATGTCATTAGCTTTCAACCATTTGGTTGTATTGCTAATCATGTGGTGTCAAAAGGTGTTGAAAAACGGATGCGCGATTTTAATCCTAAGCTTAATTTGCTCTATTTGGATTTTGATGACGGCGCCGGTGAAGTCAATGTACTCAATCGTTTGCATTTTATGGTGAGTTCGTTAAAGTATACACAATTGCAAAGAATTGTTTAATAGATATAAATAAATTGTTATTAAGGGTTTTGGGTATTAAATAAAGCACTTATTAAGCATTCAAAACCAGAAATACTTTAGTCTTATTGTTTTTAAAATCGTGACTCGTAACTGTCTGTGATAAAACGATGCCTCATTATTATGACGACACTTTATTTAGATAAAGTGTCTTTTTTCAATTGTTTTAATTTCAATTATCGCGTAAAAATGAACAAATAGCTTTAATACAATCATTTGTATAGCTCTATTTATGGAGCTCAAAAGCATTGATTATTTATGATGATATTTAAAATTCTGGCAAAAATATAATTTTAATCGATATACTACTTAGTCTAATCGTTTCTCTTTTTTGATATATTGAATTTAACAAAATACTAAAACACAGATAAGCGTACAATTTCGCTATATAATTAATATAGATTTTAGCTGATCATCGTATAGTTAATTTTTTAATTTTTTTATCAAAATTTGTATGCAAAAAAAGAGCAAAATAACTCAATTTATGATATAAATACCATTCATTGTATTAACGTAAAGATATAAATAAGGACTTTAGTATGTTAAAAGAACAAATGGTAGTAAAAAATTCAACTGGTCTTCATGCTCGCCCTGTTACCACGCTTGTTAAATTAGCAGGTCGTTACAAATCATCAATTGAACTTGTTTATAATGACAAAGCAATCAAATTAAAAAGCATGATGGGATTACTTGGTGCTGGCGTTAAAGGTGGTTCAACTGTTGAAATTATTTGTGATGGTGAAGACGAACAAGCCGCAATGGATGAAATTCGTGAATTATTTGCTAGTGGTTTTGGTGAGTAATCGGTTAAACAAATAGTCACGATTACAAGATTATTATTCCGTCGACTTAAGTCGACGGAGTTGTTTTAAAAGGGCAGTAACTAGATACTTTAAAGTAGACCAATTTATAAGAACTTAATCTTTGATGATTGAATTTAATTCATGATGATCAATCGATGGCAATAAAGCAGTAAAGCCTTTAGTTAGATAAAGTAGATAGAAAAATCCAATTGCTAACCAAACTAAACCAACAATCATCGCCGTTGCATCAAGGCTGGTCCATAGCCATAGTGAAAGTAAAACACCAATTGCAGGCAATAATCCATATTTAAATAGCAGTAATACTGTTTTCGCTTTTGAATCACCTAAGTAACTTTTAATCACGCATAAATTGACAAAGGTAAAAGCCACTAATGCACCAAAGCTTATCATCGAAACCACTAAACTAAGATCTAATACTAGCGCTAACAATGAAAAACAGGCGACAAAAATAATCGATAAATAAGGTGTTCTATAGCGAGGATGAATTTTATAAAAGATTTTTTTAGGCAAAACACCCTCACGTCCCATCGCATAAAAAATTCTTGATACACTGGTTTGCGCTGTCATGGCTGATGCAAAAACACCAGTTAAGTATGCAGCTTGGAAGAAGTTATACATAAAATTACCGCCTAATTGGCTTATATCACCCACTCGACGAACGACGACTAAGCTGGCTGTATCTTTATTATCTACAAAATCTGTCCACATAGGATAAGCTAGATGAGCACAATACGATACAACTAGAAAAATACAACCAGCAATTAGGACTGTCCAGATAATTGCTCTTGGTAATGATTTTTGTGCATCGTTAGATTCTTCGGCTAAAGTTGCTATGGCATCAAAACCTAAAAAGGCAAGACATAATATTGCCGCTCCAGACATTAAGCCACTAAAATCTCCAGCATTAACTTGCAGAGGTTTCATCATTGCCTCAGGAGTAAGATTAACATTAGTTAAAGTTAAAAAGATAAATAACCCTATAAAAATCATTTGTACAATAATCAATGTAAAGTTTACAGAGTTAATCAGCTTAATCCCCAAATAATTTAAAAAGCTTACACTGATTAATGAACCCAATACAAACACATAAGCAGGAATGCTTGGAAATGCTTCATTCAGGTAGATACCTAAAACCAAATAATTCAATATTGGTAAAAATAGGTAATCAAGGATTTGTGCCCATCCCACCAAAAATCCAACTTTTCCACCAAAAGTATGTTGTACATACGAATAGGCAGAGCCAGCAATCGGCAGTTTATTTGCCATTCGACAATAACTCAATGCTGTAAAAAAGATCATGGCTAAGGTGATGATGTAGGCTATAGGTAAGTGACCATTACTATCAACAGTGACTTCCCCATAAGTGGTAAAGATCCCCAAAGGAACCATATAAGCTAAACCAAATGCAATTAATGCAGGTGTGGTTAAAACTCGTTTCATTTTTATTGCGGACATGACTTTGCTCCTCTGTCCCAAAAAACAATAAAAAACTACTAAGTATAGTTTTGCCTTTTTACCCGCTCAAAGCGGCAAGGAATTCTGCCACATTATCATAATTATGCAAGCTAATTTTTAGTAAAAAGGTACTAAAGCGAGCGATTTATAGACTTTAACACACATTAGTCATTATTTTTAAGTTGTTTAGACTGGAATAGCTCGTTAAAACGTAAAATTTAATTATGCATATTTGTGATCTTGCTCTAACTCTTGATAAGACAAAATTAGTGTCACTGAAAATATTTCATTGTATATTTAATACACATAAATGATAAAAATCAGTCGGTTTGAATATCTATATTTAATTAAAGAGGATCTGTTTATGCAGTCAATACCTGTTTTATCGGTTGAGCTTACCAGTGATATCGTTAATCAAAAATCATCGGTTATTCATTTAATGTCCGATGCTAGCCAAAACTATTTAACCAATGTAAAAACTTTTTTTGATGATGTCATGGCTCATGAACAAGAGATGGAAACCGATGTGTTACCCGATGTTGCTTTGCCTCATGCCAAAAGTAGCGCAGTAAAAACGCCATTTATTGTGGTGGGAAAATATCTTGATGGCATCATTTGGAATAATGGCAACCAAGTGAAGTTGGTGATTTTGATTGGTGCACCAGAACATGCCGATAAGGCGCATTTAGCAATTATTGCGAAATTAGCGGCTCATTTAGCTGATGATGATTTTATTGCAACTTTACTTAATAGTGATACCCAGTCATTAGTAGATAAAGTACGAGGTTTGTATGAATAATGGTGCTATTAACAAAAAGAAGATTGTTGCAATTTGTGCCTGTACTGCTGGTATGGCTCACACTTATATTGCTAAGCAAAAGATTGAAAATGAAGCCAAAAAACGGGGATGGGATTGTAAAGTCGAAACTCAAGGCGCTGCTGGTATTGATAATCCATTAACCGAACAAGATTTAAAAACAGCAGATGTGATCATATTAGCCACTGACATTTCAATTGAAAATGCCGAGCGGTTAGAACCGTATAAAAACGTCATTAAAGTAAGCACAGGCGAAGCCGTGAAAAATACGGTCAACATTTTCAATAATGCCGAACAAATGTCAACTAAAGTAGTGAAAGACAGTATTGGTAAAGAAATATTTCGTGCATTAAATACCGGAATCAGCAAATTTTTACCCGTTATTATTGCTTCAGGTATTCTTTTTTCGATTGTCTTAATGACGGGGAATGTAACCAACGATACGATTTTGCCAAGTAATCAGTTTTTTGCTGATTTACAGCAAGTAGCTATTTATGGGTTTGCTATGATGGTACCTGTGCTTGCAGCTTATATGGCGTATTCTATTGGCGGTAATGCGGCGTTGGCGCCTGCGTTTATTATGGGTTATGTCGTTAATAACCCAATTGGCGCTAATCATGTTAGTACGGGTTTTATTGGCGCGATGATTTTTGGTGTTTTGATTGGTTACTTTGTTAAATGGTTTAAAACCGTTAAAGTCCATCCTGTCATTGCATCAGTAATGCCTGTCATGATTATTCCAACAGTGACCATATTGGTGATGGCGCCCATTTATATTTACGGACTATCTTACCCGTTAGATTGGTTCGTAAAAGCAATGGTTACTACGTTAAAAGGCATGTCAGAAGTCAATGCAGCGTTTTTAGGCATTGGTATTGGTATTCTTGCAGCACTAGATATGGGGGGACCATGTAGTAAAGCGGCAACGGCCTTTACTTTGGCTGCTATGGCGGAAGGTGTTTATGGACCAAATGGTGTGTTTCGTATGTGCTGCGCAATTCCACCATTAGGATTAGCTATTTCATCATTAATTATTTCTCGTTCTAAATACACTAAAGAAGAGAAAGAGTTTGGCATTACCGCTTTCTTTTTATCATTAGCCGGTATAACCGAAGGTGCAATCCCATTTGCCGCTAAAGATCCGAAACGTGTGATTATCGCTATTGTTGTCGGTACGGCAGTGGCAGGTATGTTAGGCATGATTAATGGCATTGAGTCATTAGTTGCGTTTGGTGGACTGGTTGCCTTGGGCGGCGTAACCAAAGGCGCAATGTGGTATGTTATTGATATGTTTATTGGCGCATTGATTATTGCTGCAATACTGCATTTTACTAAAAAGAGAGCCGTAGAAAGTGCAGAGCCAATTGAAATCGAAGCTGAATAATTGCTTATCACGACGCTACCGTTTTATTGGCGTCGTGATAAATAACTCAACTTTTTAGATTAACAATTACGATGCTTGATATACCGTTTTACCACCAACGATAGTGGTTAATACTTTAACATTTTGTATATCGGTTGCCGGTATGGTAAATGGATTACGATCTAAAATAATCATATCGGCAAATTTACCTTTTTCGATTGAACCAATGTATTGCTCTTGCTTCAATATATAAGCGGCTCCAATAGTTGCACAACGCAGCACTTCTGTTACCGTTAAATTACGATCACTGTTTAAACGAGGGTGGTCTGTATCTATTTGTCGGGTCATCGCCACTTGGAAATCGTACCATTCATTTAATGGATCGATTGGCCAATCACTACCAAATGCACAATTCACACCAGCATCGATATACTGGCCATGTGCTTCTAATCCATTATAACGTTCTGGACCAAAAAGCGTATGATATTGTTCAACCATTGTTGCGCTGCATCCAGCCCATTGGAACGAAAACACCACACAAGCTTTTAACTTTTGATAACGTGCAAATTGATGTGCAGCACTAAGCTCATTGTGAGCAGTACTTGGTCTTATATCTGCATCAGGCAATGCTTTTCGCATTTTTTCAATAGCATTAAGTACCACTTCAATTGCACCTTCTCCTACTGTATGCATATGTGGGTGAAAGCCTGCTTTTGCTGATTCAAGGATTAACGCATCGAGCATTTCTGTTGAATAGTAAAGATCGCCGTAACGATCTTTTTCGTGTTCAAGTTGATAAGGTTTTAACAGCCGTGCTGTCATCAATGGTGCTTGCATAACACCATCAACAAACAATTTAGTATGCGAAATTTTAATACCTGGTTTCGGTTGCCAGTTTTTATCATCATAATGGTGAGCAAATTCCTTAACTTTGTCCAATAACAGCGGAATTTGATTTATTGAGGATACATCATCGGGCGGTAACTCATGTGCACCAAATAGGCGTATTGAAAGTGCGTCTTGTTGCTTAAGGGTCAAAAAAGCATCAGCAATGGTTTCGGTAATGCGAGCATCCATCACTGCCGTTACTCCTTGTTTATTCAATTCTGCTTGTGATAATTTTGCAATATTCACTGCTTGCTTATCGGTCAGTTTAGATATGCTGTCAAATGCACGCATCGCCGGTGCATCTTCTAAAATGCCATTAAGTTCGCCATTATTAGTTCGACCAATCTTACCATCTGATGGCTCAGGCGTATCTTTATTAAGACCAAATTTTTCTAATGCCAGACTATTGGCAACGAGTGTATGGCAATCATTTGAAAACAAAATTACCGGGCGCTGGGTATTAAGTTTATCGAGATCGAAACGTGTAATATCGGTACCTATTGGCAACACTTCTTGACGTAGCCATCCTCGTACTTGTAACCAATTAGTCTCATTATCGTTTGAGTCCTGATCTAAATATTTTTGAATAATAGCTAAAGTTTGGTCAACGGTTAAACTTTGATAATTTAAATTACAAGAAGAGAGCTGCATTCCACCCCAAAAAGTATGCAAATGTGCATCTATAAGACCGGGAATCATCGTTTTTCCTTGTAAATCGTAAACTGTCGTATTATTATCGACATACTGACTGCTATTTATTTGTTGCGTGCTCCCCGTTGCAATAATATAGCCATTTTCGATAGCAATAGCCTGACAAACACTGTCTTGTTTGTCTGCAGTATAAATATAGCCATTAATATAAATAACATCAGCTTTAGCCATTATTGGTGATTTCCTTAAATCAAGTTCTAAATAAAAGTGAACGATAGCAGATTTATAAAAAATTTGTCAAATGCAATAATTTTCTTTATTGTGTGATGAGATTATGCTACAACTACAACCTTTAGTTACAGCGTCACAAGGTGAACAGATGAAATATCAACAACTCGAAAACCTTGAATGTGGATGGAAATGGCACTATCTTGTGAAAAGGCATTTAGAAGGCGAATTGATTACTCGTTATATCGAAAAGAGTGCAGCTCAGCACGCCGTAAATGAATTATTACTTTTAGAACATAATCCAATAGGTGTTGTTGAATGGATAAAACAGCATTTAAACCCTGATTTAGATAATCGCATGAAGCAGACCATTCGTGCGAAACGAAAACGACATTTTAACGCTGAACAACAAAATACACGAAAAAAGTCTATTGATTTGGAATTTTTAGTTTGGCAACGTTTAGCTAATTTGGCAAAACGCCGAGGTTGCACGTTGTCGCAAACCATTACACAACTCATTGAGGATGCTGAGCAAAAAGAGCAATATGCAACGAAAGTATCGACAATAAAAGATGATTTACTGTCATTACTTGATGTGAAGCAAGACAGTAAATAACGTAAATTACAGGATAAAATAGGTTTAATTATGGGAAAATCCCTTGTTATTGTGGAATCACCAGCCAAAGCAAAAACAATAAATAAATATCTTGGCAAAGATTTTGTGGTTAAATCAAGCGTAGGGCATATTCGCGATCTTCCAGTAAGTGGTAGTAGCAATCGAGTTGAAAAAACCACCAAAGATAAAGCTGAAAAAAAAGTAAAACGTTCCGAAAAACAGGTCTTAGTTGATCGTATGAGCGTTGATCCGTATAACGGTTGGAAAGCTCACTACGAAATTTTACCTGGTAAAGAGCGAGTTGTTGCAGAACTAAAAAAACTCGCTAAAGATGCCGATATGATCTACCTCGCAACCGACTTGGATAGAGAAGGGGAAGCGATTGCTTGGCATCTTAAAGATGTTATTGGTGGTGAAGATAGCAAATATCGTCGTGTAGTATTTAACGAAATTACCAAGACAGCAATCAAAAATGCGTTTAATCATCCTTCCATGCTAGATATGGATAGAGTTAATGCCCAGCAAGCTCGTCGATTTATGGATCGCGTGGTTGGTTTTATGCTATCACCTTTACTTTGGAAAAAAGTTGCCAGAGGATTATCAGCAGGTCGTGTTCAATCAGTTGCCGTTCGACTTGTGGTTGAACGCGAACGTGAAATTCACGCCTTTATTCCTGAAGAGTATTGGGATCTTTTTGCTGATTTAAGTACAGCAAACAACGAGCAACTAACTTTACAAGTTACTCATTATCAAGATGAAGCGTTTGAACCTAAAGATAAAGTCGCCATTGATATAGCACTTGCTGAATTAAACAACAGCCAATATCAAGTTACCAATATCGAAGAAAAACCAACTAAGAGTAATCCAACAGCGCCATTTATTACGTCAACTTTGCAACAAGCAGCCAGTACACGCTTAGGTTTTGGCGTCAAAAAAACGATGATGCTTGCGCAGCGTCTTTATGAAGCTGGTTATATTACTTACATGCGTACCGATTCGACTAATTTAAGCCAAGATGCATTATCCATGGTACGTGATTATATTGGCAAAAATTTTGGTGATAAATATTTGCCTAAATCGCCAAATGTTTACAGTAGCAAGAAGAACTCTCAAGAGGCGCACGAAGCAATTCGCCCATCAGACGTTAAATTACTGGCGGATAATATTAGTGATGTCGAAGCTGATGCTTGTAAACTTTATCAATTGATTTGGCGTCAATTTGTTGCCTGTCAAATGACTTCAGCCGAATATAACTCGACCACAATTACCGTTAAATCTGGTGATTTCTTATTAAAAGCTAAAGGACGTACCTTGCGTTTTGATGGTTGGACTAAAGTGCAACCGCAATTGGCCAAAAATAATGATGATAAAATTTTACCAGCGGTATCAATTAACGATAAGTTGGACTTGATTACGCTTAATCCTAATCAGCATTTTACTAAACCACCAGCACGTTATAATGAAGCATCGTTAGTCAAAGAGTTAGAAAAACGTGAAATAGGTCGCCCATCGACTTATGCAACGATTATTTCGACCATTCAAGATCGTGGTTATGTGCGTTTAGATAATCGCCGCTTTTATGCCGAAAAAATTGGTGAAATTGTTACTGATCGTTTGAATGAAAATTTCAATGATCTCATGAGTTATGACTTTACCGCTCGTATGGAAGATGCACTCGATCAGATTGCTAATAAAAAACAAGAGTGGCGAGAAGTGCTCGATCAGTTTTTTAGTGATTTTAGTAAACATCTTGAAGTGGCAGAGCAATCTCCTGATAAAGGTGGTATGCAACTTAATCCTTTGGTGCTCACCCCTGAAATTAAGTGTCCTCATTGTGGGCGCGAAATGGGCATTAAAACAGCAGGAACGGGCGTATTTTTAGCGTGTTCAGGCTATGCACTACCGCCTAAAGAGCGTTGTAAACAAACGATTAATTTAATTCCAGAGCACGAAACTCTCAATATTTTAGAAGAGTCGGAAACCGCTGAAACCGATGCATTAAGAGCCCGTAAGCGTTGTCCAAAATGTCATACCGCAATGGATAGCTATTTACTTGATAATGAACGTAAATTACATATTTGTGGTAACAACCCAATTTGTGATGGTTTTATTGTTGAAAAAGGTCACTTTAAAGTAAAAAGTTATGAAGGTCCGATTATTGAATGTGAAAAATGTGGATCTGAGATGCATTTAAAATCAGGGCGTTTTGGGTTATATATGGGCTGTACTAATCCTGATTGTAAAAATACCCGTAAAATTTTAAAAAATGGTGATGTTGCGCCCCCTAAAGAAGATCCAGTCGATTTGCCTGAACTTAAATGTAGCAAATCTGACGCTCATTTTGTATTACGTGATGGCGCATCAGGTATCTTTTTGGCTGCACATAATTTTCCAAAATCAAGAGAAACGCGCGCACCATTGATAGAAGAGTTACAACGTTTTAAAGATCGGTTGCCTGAAAAGTTTATCTATTTGACGCAAGCACCGAATAAAGATCCGGATGGTAATTCAGCCATTGTTCGTTTCAGTCGTAAAAGCAAACAACAATATGTCACATCTGAAGTCAATGGAAAATCGACAGGTTGGGTGATGCAATACGTTGACGGTCAATGGATAAAGAGTAAAAAATAGGTAACAAAACCTGATATGTTTACCAAGTTGTTTTAGGTAATGCATGCGTTTTAGTATAAAAGTGAGTTTAAGTTTGTGCTAAAGTGTGAAAGGAGTTATTTTGTCCCTTTACCTCTTTGTTAATCAAAAGGGTGAAGGGAATAAAAAGAAAGGAACCTTTGTCATGAAATTGCAACAACTGCGTTATATAGTTGAGGTTGTTAATAATGATCTCAACGTATCGTTAACATCGGAAAAACTGTATACTTCACAGCCTGGTATTAGTAAACAGATTAAGTTATTAGAAGATGAACTTGGTGTGCAAATTTTTACCCGCGTCGGCAAGCACCTTTCCGAAGTCACTGATGTTGGCGAACAGATTATAAGTTTGGCGAAAGAAATTCTAAATAAATCCAATGATATTAAAATTGTTGCCAAAGAGTATAGTCAGCCAAATCAGGGTACCTTGACCATCACCACCACTTATACACAAGCTCGTTATACACTTCCGGTTGTCATTCAGCAGTTCATGAAACAATATCCCAATATTACGTTACATATGGAGCAGGGATCATCACCACAATGTCTATTGCAAGCGCAAACAGGACAAGCAGATTTTGCTATTGTGACGGATCTATCTCAATTAACTGAAGATATGATTGCACTGCCTTGTTACCACTGGAATCAGGCCGTTATTGTTATGAAAGATCATCCTTTAGCAAAAAGTAGTTTGATTTCGATTGCTGAGTTATCTAAATACCCATTAGTCAGTTATGATTTTTCGAATGATGGGTCTGATTTGAATCAGGCTTTTAATAAAGCTAATCAATCACCTAATATTGTATTTAGTACAACGGATGCCGATTTGATTAAAACCTATGTTAAATTGGGGGTTGGTGTTGGCATTGTTGCCAAAATGGCAGTCAGTCAAAATGTGGATAATGATTTTGTGGTACTGAGTGCAGGGCATATCTTTCCTTATAGTACAACGTATATTGCATTTTCACGCTCACTGTTTTTGCGCAGTTACATGTATGATTTTATACAGCAATTTTCTCCACATTTAAATAAATCAACCGTAGATCGTCTTATTTTGTGCGAAAATAACGTTGATGTTCAAACCATGTTTAATGGGGTGAAATTACCGATTCGTTAATAAGATTGAAATAATAGCGCTATCTGTTTAAGTCAGTATTAATGAGATCAAATAAAGTGCGAAATAATTCGCACTTTTTCGTTTAGCACTATTTTTTATGGCGTGCTTTTAAAATACCTATCACATCTTGTAGTGATAGATTTTGATCTTGTAATAAGACGAGTAAATGGTAAATCAAATCAGCTGATTCATTTTTTAACTCTTCTTTATCATGAACGGTAGCCGCTAAAGCAGTTTCAACGCCTTCTTCACCTACTTTTTGTGCAATGCGTTTTGTTCCATCATGATATAATTTAGCTGTATAGGATGATT
Source organism: Gilliamella sp. wkB292 (assembly GCF_001690235.1). Classification (NCBI taxonomy): domain Bacteria; kingdom Pseudomonadati; phylum Pseudomonadota; class Gammaproteobacteria; order Orbales; family Orbaceae; genus Gilliamella; species Gilliamella sp. wkB292. The sequence goes on along the minus strand of NZ_LZGO01000072.1, from coordinate 55,550 downwards.
TTGGATCAGCACTTTTACGCGCTGCAAGCAGCTGTTCTAGTTCGAATAAAAATCCCCATGTCGTTTGTGCCTGAGCAAAACAGCTGTTAGTACCTGTGTGACAAGTTGGACCAACAGGATCAACTAAAATGAGTAATGTATCGTTATCACAATCTGTTGAAATACTTTTTACATTTAAAAAATTGCCAGATGTTTCACCTTTAGTCCATAGACGCTGTTTAGTGCGTGAATAAAAGGTTACTTTGCCACTATTTTGTGTTTGTGTTAGTGCATCTTGATTCATATAGCCAAGCATTAAGACATCACCCGAGACATAATGTTGGATGATAACAGGCATTAAATTATCCACTTTTTGCCAATCAAGTTTGCTTAAGTCTAATTTCGTATCGGAATTTGGAATTAGCATAATCGAATTTCTACTCCATGTTGAGCTAAATACTGTTTAAGTTCACCAATATTGATAATTTGTTTATGAAAAACGGAAGCGGCTAAAGCGCCATCGACATTTGCGTCCCTGAACGCTTGTAAAAAATGTGCCATTGTGCCTGCGCCACCTGAGGCGATTAAAGGTACATGACAAACATCACGCACAGCTTGTAATTGTGTCAAATCATAACCATTACGCACACCATCTTGGTTCATCATATTCAATACGATTTCACCAGCACCGCGTTTTTGTACCTCTTTTACCCAATCTAAGGTATTCCATTTGGTCGCAACTGTACGCTTTTCATCACCTGTAAATTGATAAACATGATAATTTTGAGATTGTTGGTCATACCAAGTATCAATTCCAACAACAATACATTGCACACCATAACAATCTGCTAATTCAGTAATTAAATCTGGATTAGCTAATGCCGGTGAGTTGATCGAAATTTTATCGGCACCAAATGTTAATATCTGTCCTGCATCTTCAACCGTTTTTATCCCTCCAGCAACGCAAAAAGGAATATCAATAACTTCTGCAACTTTTGCCACCCAACTTTTATCAACAACTCGACCATCAGATGAGGCTGTAATATCATAAAATACCAGCTCGTCAGCGCCTTCTTCGGCATATCTTTTAGCTAAAGGTACGATATCACCAATAATTTCGTGATTGCGAAACTGTACACCTTTTACCACTTGACCATCACGAACATCTAAACAAGGGATTATCCTTTTTGCCAGCATGAAATTGCCTCCTGAACTGTAAATTTACCTTCAAGTAATGCTCGCCCAACAATTACGCCTGCTACACCACTGTTTTGTAATGCTTTAACATCGTCTAATTGACCAATACCACCTGAGGCTTGAAACTCGATTTGTGGGTATTTTTGGCTGATTTCTTGGTATAACTCAACATTTGAACCGCTTAAGGTTCCGTCTTTTGAAATATCGGTACACAATACGTGCTTTAAACCAAAAGGTAGATAATTATCAATAACCTGCTCCAGTTTTTGCTTTGAGTCCTCTTGCCAGCCATGTATTGCAACGTATTTATCACCTTGGCTGTCAATTCGTACATCGAGTGCCAATACCAAAGCTTCAGGACCATAATGCTCAAACCACTGTTTAACCATTTCTGGTTGCGTTATTGCTGTCGAGCCGATAACCACCCGAGTAGCCCCAGCAGCGAGTAGGGCTTTAACATCTTCTTGTGTGCGAATGCCACCTCCGATTTGTACCGGTACGTTAACGCCACTTATTAACGTTTTAATCAATGCTATCTGCCGTGCGTTTGGATCTTTGGCGCCGGTTAAATCAACAAGATGTAGTAATTTTGCACCTTGCTTTTCATAAGACTGTAACCGAGTTAAAGGGTCGTTACCGTAATTGCGTTTTTGATCATAATCACCTTGATGTAAACGGACAACTGAACCATCGATTAAATCAAGGGCCGGTATAATATTTGGAAATGTTGACATTGTTATATCTCCAAAAAGTTTTTTAGCAAAGTTGCACCGACCGAGCCAGAACGCTCGGGATGAAACTGTACGCCGTAAAAGTTGTCTTTTTGTACGGCAGCGGTAAAGCTTTCGCCGTAATTGGTTTCTGCAATAGTTGCTGAGCATAATGGCATCGCGTATCCATGTACAAAATAAAAATAAGCACCATCTGGAATATCACGAAACAGATGATGTCCGGCTTTAGGATAGACTTGATTCCATCCCATATGAGGTAGAGGTAATCCGCGATCAGGTATTTCAGTTACTGTTTCATGGATAATACCTAAAGTATGAACATGTCCTTCATGGCTAAAATCAGCTAAAAGTTGCATACCAAGGCAAATACCTAATACTGGTTGGGTGCAAACTTTAATGAGATCAATTAAATCACGATCTTTGAGTTTTTGCATTGCTGATGAAGCCGAGCCGACACCAGGTAAAAGCAGTTTATCTGAATTAAGTACCACATTAGGATCAAGACTGATTATCGATTTATAACCTAATCGATCTATGGCATATTTTACTGATGAAAGGTTAGCACAACCGGTATCTAAAATGACAATATTCATTACAGGACTCCTTTTGAGCTTGGTAATCTGTCACTTTCAATCTTAATAGCTTGTTTTAATGTTCTGGCAAAAGCTTTAAACAAGCTTTCTACTTTATGATGATCGTTAACACCTTCAGTTTCGATATGTAAAGTAATTGCCATTGCATAACTTAGTGAGTAAAAAAAGTGTTCAACCATTTGAGTACTCATATCGCCAACTTTTGGTGTAGTAAAATGTGCTGAGAAAACAAGATATGGTCGTCCCGAGATATCCATCGCGCATTTTGCTAAACATTCATCCATTGGAATGACCGAAGCATAACGTGTGATACCTCGTTTATCACCTAGAGCTTGTTTTAAGGCTTCGCCTAAGGCAAGTCCAGTATCTTCAATAGTATGATGATCGTCAACATGTAAATCACCTTGTACTTGAATATTGAGTTTAATTCCACCATGCGTCGCTATTTGATCTAACATATGGTCAAAAAAACCAATACCGGTGTTGATTTGACTACCACCTTGACGATCAAGCCAGACTTCAACTAATATTTTAGTTTCCTTAGTATTACGTTCAACTTTAGCATAACGATCAGCTGTGGTTAGCCTTTGGGCTATTTCAGTCCAATTAAGTGTTTCGGGATTATAGTGCAATCCTTTTATTTGCATATTTTCGGCAAGTTGCATGTCGGTAAGTCTGTCACCAATTACATAACTATGCTCTTTATCTAATTTGCCACTGGTAAGATAAGGAAGAACCAGTTGTATTTTAGGTTTACGACACTGACAATTATCTTCAGGGAAATGTGGGCAGATCAAGACTTCTTCGAAGTTTACTCCTTGTGATGTAAATATTTGCATCATTAAATTATGCGGTCCATCAAAATCTTGTTGCGGATAACTTTTAGTGCCAAGTCCGTCTTGATTTGTGACCATGACTAATTTATAGCCTGCTGATTGGAGTTTAAGTAGGGCAGGAATAACATTAGGTTCAAAAGCCAATTTTTCAAAACGATCGACTTGAAAGTCAATAGGTGGTTCGGTAATTAATGTACCATCACGATCAATAAATAAATATTTTTGTAACATTATTGCTCCTATTTTATCGCTTTGAGTGCTGATATTACAGCTTCACATTCGGCTTGTGTGCCAATAGATATTCGAATAATATTTTTTTGTCCAATGGATTTGCTTTGATCTCGCAAAATGATACCTTGATTCCAAAGGATGTTAAATACATCTTTATCATCTTGGAATTTAACACATAAATAATTAGATCGACTAGGATAAACTTTTTCTACAATCGATAATTGATTCAGTGCGTTTGCAAATTTTTCTTTTTGGTTATTGAGATTGATAACGTGAAGTTTCATGGTATTTATGCCGTCTTTACTTAAAGCTTGAGCGGCAATGTCTGCTACTGGGGTGGCTAACGGATAGGGAGCAATGACCTTTTGTAAAGCATCGATCACCGGTTTATTAGCGATGGTAAACCCGCAGCGTAATCCTGCCAAAGCAAATGCTTTAGATAAAGTCCGTAAAATCACTAAATGTGGATAGGTAGCTAACCATTTGATTACAGAAGATTCAGGTGAAAACTCGATATAAGCCTCATCAATGACAACCAGCGCACGGTCTTTTGCCATATTAAGTAATGATTTAATATCATCAGGATTAATTAAGTTGCCAGTTGGATTATTTGGTGAACAGACATAAATTAATTTTACGCTATCAAGATTTTGTTTAATTGCGTCAAGATCGAGTTGCCAATCTGCTTTAGTAGGGACTGTTTTGGTTTGAATTCCGAGTGTTTCAGCGCTAACTTGATACATACCATAAGTTGGCGGGCAATATAAAATACTATCTTGTTTTGGCTCACAAAATGCTCGCATTAAAAGTTCAATCGCTTCATCTGCCCCTCGACTGACAATTAATTGTTCATTAGTGACTCCTGCATACTGCGCATATCGGCTAATTACCTGTTCAGGTTGTGGTTCTGGATAGCGATTTAAGGTTTGTTCAGTTAATTCAAAATGAGGCGCAACAGGGTATTCGTTAGCGTTAAGCCATACATCACCTTTACCACCAATACGACGGGCGGATTGATATGGGGTCAGTTTTTGCACATTTTTTCTGACTAGTTGATTAATATCCATTGTTTATCCCTAATTTTACTTGGTTGTATTTAGTGTCGCTAATCGTAAACTAACAGCTTGTTTATGAGCGGTAAGCTGCTCTGCTTCTGCCATGAGTTCAACGGCATGACCAATTTCTTTCAATCCTTCTTGAGTGAGTTTTTGCACTGTCATGCGTTTTTGAAAATCAGCCAGTCCAAGGCTTGAGTAAGTTGCTGTGTAACCATAAGTGGGCAGTACGTGGTTGGTACCCGATGCATAATCACCAGCAGATTCAGGCGACCAATCACCTAAAAAGATTGAGCCAGCACTGTTTATTTTATCAACTAAGTCATCTGCATTTCGGGTTTGTATAATTAAGTGTTCTGGCCCATAGCGATTACTAATTGTTACACATTCTTCTAAATCTTTAGTCACAATCAAACGGCTTTCTTGTAAAGCTTTTTGGGCGATCTCATGTCGTGATAATGTACTAAGTTGTTTGTCCACTTCAGTGGATACTGCTTGTGCGATTTTTTCATCAGGGGTAAGCAAAACCACTTGTGAATCCGGGCCATGCTCTGCTTGAGATAATAGATCGGCTGCGATAAAGGCTGGATTAGCCAAACTATCAGCAATAACCAAAACCTCAGAAGGGCCTGCTGGCATATCAATAGCAGCACCATCAAGGCGTTGACTCACTTGGCGTTTAGCTTCGGTCACAAAAGCATTACCGGGTCCAAAAAGTTTATCAACTTTAGGGACTGATTCTGTGCCAAATGCCATTGCCGCGATAGCTTGAGCTCCACCTAATTGATAAATTTCACTTATGCCACAAAGTTCAGCAGCATATAAAATTTCGTCAGCGATTGGGGGGGGTGAACATAAAATTACTTTACGACATCCGGCAATTTTTGCTGGAGTGGCCAACATTAATACCGTTGAAAATAAGGGGGCTGAACCACCTGGGATATATAACCCTACTGAATCAATAGGTCGAGTGACTAGTTGACATTTTATGCCTGGCATCGTTTCAACATTGATGACAGGTTTAACTTGGGCTTGATGGAACTTTTTGATATTTGATACAGCTAACTGCATGGCTTGTTTCAGTTCTTGATTCACTCGAGCAGTTGCCGCTTTTATTTCAGCTTCAGTTAATTTTATTTGTTTAATTTGGACTTTATCAAATTTATTACTAAGTGCTATTAGCGCCTTATCACCGTCTTGTTTTACTTGTTCTAAAATTGTCGTAACGGCTTGACTGATAGTATCTGATGCAGCAATGGCAGGTCGCATGAGTAGTGCTTGCTGTTGTTTATCTGAACATTGTTGCCAATATGAGATTTTCATTTTATTACTCCATCATTTTTTCAATTGGTAATACCAGAATAGAGCTGGCGCCTAATGCTTTTAGTTTTTCCATGGTTTCCCAAAACAGTGACTCACTGCTAACCATGTGCAGCGCAACTCGATTTTGTTCGCCTGTCAGCGGGAGGATTGTTGGATTTTCCGCGCCTGGTAACAGGGCGACAACTTGGTCTAACACTTCAGTTGGAGCATGTAACATTATATATTTTGATTCTCGTGCTTGAATAACACCCTGAATGCGTGTCATTATTTTATCGATTAAGGCTTGTTTGACTTGTGGCATTTCACCTTGTCGCTGAATCAGGCACGCTTTAGATTGGTAAATAATTTCAATTTCTTGTAGACCGTTAGCTTCTAATGTGGCGCCACTAGAGACAAGATCGCAAATCACATCGGCAAGCCCAGCGCGTGGTGCGACTTCGACCGAACCATTTAGCAAGCAAGTTTTAAAGTTGACGTTGTACTGAGATAGATAACGACGTAATAAGTGTGGGTAAGTAGTGGCAATTCGCAAATCATTTAAACATTCAGGACCAGTATAGTCAAAATCACGCGGCGCGGCGATTGATAAACGGCAGCCCCCAAAATCTAAACGACGTAATTTTTTATATTGTGGATTTTCACCTTCTGCTTGACGGTCGAGTACTTCTTCCTCTAAAACGTTTTCACCAACAATACCAATATCTACGACTCCATCAATTACCAAACCAGGTATATCGTCATCACGAACACGTAAAATATCAATTGGCATATTTTCAGCAAAAGCAATTAGACGTTGTTCTTGAAGATTAATTTTAATACCACACTGTGCAAGCAATTTTTTTGACTCATCACTTAAGCGTCCCGATTTCTGCATAGCAATGCGTAAACGTGAATTATCCAACATATTTATTCTCCAACTTAACCAAAATTTATCAACTAAAAACAAAAAAACCCTCGGAAGTTTGATCTTCCGAGGGTTTTCTATTTGCTTTTGCGTTATCACCGGAAGATCAAATGTCTTCCAGCACCTATCGCCCGAAGACTGTTCAGGAATGATGATGGTGATGATGTTTAATAACTAAAGCGCAAAAACAATTCATAAAATAAACCAATAATTTAATTGACTATAAATACTGTTGTACAAAATATAACAGTTTTTGCTTACTGGCAACTGTTTTTTTAGTTTTGATCAAAAAAATCTAAAAAAAATTTACTTTAAGGTCGATTTGACATGTTTAGTGTGAATAAACATGACCATTTTATATAATATTTTTTAGCTGGTGACTGACCTTATAACGACAAAAATATTCTAATTTTTCTAAAAAAGTTGTTAGTGCTTGGGTATCAAAACAACTTTTTATAAAATAACAGCCATCTCCAGTAATTTTATAAAATTCAATTATTTCGTGATAAGATTTAATTAGCTGCTCGAAAGATTCAAATTGATTCGTGTTCATGTAAATAGTGATGAATTGCAGATGTTTGGTTTTTTCTTTGATTGTAAATTTTTCAATGATACCTTTAATTTGTAACTCTACTACTCGTTGACCTACTGCTTGACCAGACAGATAGATTTTTTCACCAATCTCTTTCCAGGATTGTCGACTGTTATTTTTAAGTTCATTTAAAATAGCTCGATCTTTTTTATCCATTTTTTCACGCTGAAAGTTAATTTATCTAAATGCTTTCAATACACTATGTTCGGCAATGACAAATTATCGCATAATTTAGTTGTATAAAACAATGACAGGAGAAAACAGTGAAACAAGGATTAGTAATTATTGATGTACAAAATGACTATTTTCCGCAAGGTAAATTTACATTAGTTGATACTGAACGTGTTTTAAACAACATCTTAACAATACAAAAATATTTTACCGAAAATGGCTTACCCATTTTTTATATTCAACATATTAAATTAGATCCTAATGCAACTTTTTTTGCCAAAGGGAGTCATGGTGCCGAAATTCACCCAGATTTGCTAGCTTCGAGCAATCAATATAAGCAAATTATACAAAAGTCTTATCCAAATAGTTTTTTTCAAACCGATTTACAACAAAAATTACAGCAGCAAAATATTAAACAATTAGTTATTTGTGGCATGATGAGTCATATGTGTATTGACTCCACGACACGTTGTGCCAGCGAATTAGGTTATCAACCAATATTGATTGATGATGCTTGTACTACTCGAGATATTGAGTTCAATGGTGAATTGATACCGGCTAAAACTGTCCACAACAGTTTTATGTCTGCTTTAATGAATTTTGCATCTGTAATGAGTTGTAAAAAGTTTATTCAGATTAGTTAAAGTTATAGAATAAATAATCATTAAATCGATTCTTTTGATGCTTCTATTGAATTTTATTGTTTATTTGCAATGTGATATAATTTAACTATATGAAAATAGGTTATTTGTTATAAGAATTCGTCATGTTGCATCCTTCAGATCATACCGATAGCTATATATTCGTATGGTTATTTATGTTTCCTTTATTTTATTTACCGTATTTAAGTGCTTTTTTGTTTTTTGGGATTAGATATCATTGGTTTGTTAAATATTGTTTAGTCATTTTTATTGGTTTACTTTGCTTTGACTTGTTTGATTATATCTATATGGATATTGGTGTGATGGTATTAGTACTGTTATCCATTTTTACTATTCTTTTTCCGATCACAATTCGATACCATCGTGCTCACAGATTAAATAAATCTAATAACTATAAAGTTGATTTGTATCGTTGTACTCAAGTTGCGACATTAATTATCATTGGCTGGTTATCATATAGTCTATGTTATAGGGAATTTTCGCTTTTATTATTTCCAACGACAGGTATTCTTTTTGTCTTTGCAATTCGATATTATCAATTACATAGAAAAACGTACCAAGGTAAAAAACAAAAATTTTTTGATGTGATCTATTCTATCTTACCGTTTTTGTCTACATGCTTTTGGCCTGTTTATCTGATTATCCCTACTATGATTGAGTAAACTTCTAAATAATGCATGTAAACAAAGTAGCGGTTAGTCTTTTTCTAACGATACGATTTATCGTATTTATCAAGTAGGGTTATGATGCAAAGTTTGGGATAAATTATATCGATGTTTCAACTGTCAATTTTTGTGATTCGCTAACCACAGTAAATCAAAAAAATTATTGTAATAACTTGGTAATATAAGGGGATAAACCTAAGCAATTAAGCTTAAATTGTCCCATGATATTGCCCACAGTAATTGGGCATGAACAACGTGGTAAAGTGATTAAAAAAAGCACATAAAGCACACAAAATTGTTAGCGCTATTATTGAAGAGATGAGCGTAAATTAATTTCCTTAATATTTTCATCTCAACTGTATTAGGAAAGGCAATAAGCTTGTTGCTTAATTTTGCCTTTTCCCCTGTTTTTTCTTATTAACTTTTTAATTTATTGTTTGATTTTTATAGCTGATTGATTAATTTATACCTTTTAGGTAAAAGGCTAAAGCATCCACTACCTAATAGCAATAAACTTAATGCTGTCATTGCCATAAATGCAGGGTATTCAAAGCCGCCACCCGTATTAGTAAACATCCAACCATTTGCTGAATGAATATAAGTAATAACAACCATCTGAATTACGGCTAAAAAGCTGACTAAGCGTGTTAAGATCCCTAACAATAATAAAACACCACTCCCAATTTCAAACAAAATAGTTAAATACCCCACAAAACCAGGAAAACCTAGTGACTCAAAATATTGGGCAGTGCCAGCAGGGGTAAACACAACTAATTTAGTAAAACCATGCGCTAAAAACATGACACCAAGCGTAATGCGTAAAATAAGTGAGGCTAAATCAATTCGATATTGTTTCATTTTATTTTTCCTATATGTTAACAATTATTATCATTTAAATGGTAAGTTCATCATAATAGTTATTTATTTGTAGATAAATAAGCTATTATGTGACTTATTGTCTCATTAAGTGGAACAATTACTTGACTAGGTGAAAATGGATGAATAAATCAAATAAATTTTTGGAGATGACAGTTTTTGTCACCGTTGTTGATTGTAACAGTTTTATTGAAGCAGCGGGTAAATTAAATTTGTCTAAACAAGCGGTATCGCGTTATATTCAAGCTTTAGAAGATCGCCTACAAGTAAGATTATTACAACGTACAACACGTAATATGGTTGTAACTAATGAAGGACAAACCTTTTACTGGCAAGCAAAAGCCATTATTAATGCTACACTAGAAGCAGAAGAAAGTCTGAGTTTAAAGCAAGCTAGCCCACAAGGTATTTTACGCGTTAATGTTCCTGTTAGTTTTGGTGTTTTGCATTTAGCACCATTATGGCAAAAATTTAGCAAAAAATATCCTCAAATCATTTTAGATATCACTCTATCCGATCGCTTTGTTAACTTATTGGAAGAGGGATATGACCTAGCTATTCGAATTGGTAATTTAGACAATTCTTCTTTAATTAGTCGTAAATTAGCTACAACTAAAATGATTGTAGCGGCTTCCCCTGATTATATTGCTCATTATGGCATGCCAATTAATCCAGATGATCTTAAACAACATAAAATTATTATGTACAGTCACTGGGCAAAAAAAGAGCAATGGAATTTTTATCAAAATAATCGCTGTTATTCGGTAAATTTGAGTGCAAATGTCTATTGTAATAATGGCGATACATGCCGACAAATAATACTTCAAGGTGGTGGTATTTCAAAGCAGCCAGACTTCATTATTGGTCAAGATGTTAAAGCCGGCCAGTTAGTTTCGGTTTTAACTAATTATTATGTTGAAGATTATAATATTTATGCAATGTATCCAAGCCGTAAATTATTGCCACTTCGTACTCGTTGCTTAATCGACTTTTTAATCAGTGAGCTTGAACATGTACAGTGGTAAAGTTGTTGTTGAAAAAAATAGATAAATAATATAATGTATACATAAAATGATTAAAGTCATATTTTGTTATAAATAATGTTATAACACAACAATGTATTAGGAAATTTTCATGAGTATTTTGTCTAGACTGTTTACTTTTAAAAAAAGTAATGTAGCGCAATCAGACAGTGTGATCATTGAAAATTCCGCTATAAAAAATCCGCTTTCATTAACTATTTTAGTTGATCGTACTCTCTCTTTTGATTTCAATAAATTAACTCGATCTCTAGGCAAAGTTGATTCTTCAATGAAGAAAGTCAAGTTCCAGTCTTTGCCTTGTGGCAAGGGTGAAGCATTTAATGCTTTAGCGAGTTGGAATCAACATTTAATCAAAGTTGTTGGTTTTGATACGGCTTGCTCTGCTGAGGTAGTAAAGCAAAGTATTGAATTTGCAAAGGATAATCAATATTTAATTGAAACGATTAAAAAACATAATAGTCATATTGTAATTTCTTATCATGGTTATGAAGAAGATCCTATTAAACAATATTTGATTTTAACTCAGTTTGCTAATGGCTTTGAAAATTTCAACATGGTAGCACTACTTAATCTAAAAGCACATCATGTTTTGCCAACTCATGTGTCTAGTGCACTAGTAGAAAGTGATCAGGGTATTGAATTACTCTGTGGATGCTTACCCTTGTTTTTTGTCGGATTTGAAGCCATTAAAGTTGATATTCATACCGGCATATGTATGCGAACTTATGGTGCAAGTCAACTAGGATTACCCGATTTTGCTTCATTTGCTGAAAGTTTTGAGGAACAAGATAAATATCTAAACATCTTTAATAATGTATTACACTACTTGAATCAAACTCATGTAAATATTGCGGCAGGCGATACCATAGAAGATGATCAAGGTAAAAAGATGATCCTGCGTGAACCTTCAGCAGAAGAAGGCTTTTTAAAAGATGGAAGCTCAGTATTTGTAGTGCAATATCCTCAAGAGTAATTATCACATATTGTAATTAAGATATTTGTGATGTTATTTCTATATTTTGATATTGGTATATTCTTTAATTATATATTGTAAAGGTAAATGTATATGAATTTTTTTTCACGTCTCTTGGGTAAAAGAAAACAATTAGGTCAGGTAGGTAATAAGTTAGTGGCCAATCCTGATATTGAAGCTCCGATTTGCCTTAGTGTTGTATTTAAAGGTAAATTAAATATTAATGAAAATGAATTGAAACAAGCGTTATCTAAAATTGATCCTTCTATTAAAGACATCCAGTATGAATCACCATTTGGGCAATTAGATGAGCACCTTTATGCGGTAATTGGCTGGGATAAACACGTTATAAAATTAGTGGGGTTGAATGCTCCTTATCCTACTGATGCGTTAGAGCCTTGTGTTGCACCAGCACATTACGATGAAGATATCAAAGAACAAGTTCGCCATAACGATAGTCATGTATTGTTATATTATAATGGTTATGAGCAAGATGTCCTCGAACAATATTTAGCATTGACGCGTTTAGCGGCGAGTTTTGCACAGTTTAATGCTTTAGCCGTAATTAATGGAGAGGCTCATACTTCTTTACCAATTGAAGGCGTGTGTGAACTAATCACTAGTGAAGATGGCATTGATTTATTATCCACTTCTTTACCAACATTGTTCTGTGGGTTTGTAAAATATCAAGTTGAAAACGTTGACGGTGTTTGGATGCGTACCTATGGTGCCGATGTGTTTGGGTTACCTAACTTGGCGGCATTAGCGAAAAGTAATGATGATTGCGAACACTATTTTTCGTTATTTAGTAATGTGCTCAATTATTTACGTGAAAGTGGTGCAACCATGGTTGCGGGCGATACAATGGAATGTGGCGATGACAAAATGATGTCTCTACGCGCACCAAATGACGATGAATATTTCTTAAAAGATGAAGGTAATGTGCTCGTTGTTGAAATCCATAATAATCGAGTTAATTCTTAATTGAATGACTCACGCATTTGCGATGACATTATCAACGTAATGGTTTTTATCATTTTTAATTTCATTATCTATGATTAAATAAATTAAAAAATCATTATAAATTTATGAAAAATGATATCACTTAGCATTGATATCATTTTTTCATGGTAATGACAATATCGCCAGGACTAAGTCGAATATGTTTGCCATGATATTGGTATTCTATCCATAAATTCGGATTGTTCGATTCACAATCATTCATGATTCGGAATTCACTGTAACCGGTGTGCTGATCCAAAATGGGCAAAATGTTGTCAATATGACCTTGAAAATCATGTTTATCGAGATAAATAATTAACTGTTTTATTAACGCTAACTTTCGATCAAATACAGAATGATGTTTCTGATATGATTCAATAAAATTAAGAATGTCTAGCATTTGCTACCTTTATACGAAGTTAAATCAAGTTATTATGTGTAGTTATACTTGGCCTTTTATCTATTATCAATTATTTTGTCAAATTTGATTAAATCTTTATCTCGATCTTTTGGATACTATGGCTATACGTATTTTATAAAGAATATTGCTTGAGGTATTTAATGTTAAAGTAACGGCTCTAGGATGATTGAGCCGTTCTTTAATAATTTTGTGCAGTTTTTGGCGATTATAGATTAACGACGAATTGCTTTAAATTGCTGGGTGGTCTGTTTTAGAGCAATTTCGGTCGGTAAACGTTCCATTGAGCTTGCACCATAGAATCCATTACAATCTGGACAATTTTGTAAAATATACTCAGCATCTTCAGGGGTTGCAATTGGACCACCATGACATAGTATGATGATATCAGGTCGAATTGCTTTCGCTGCTTTTGCCCATTGATTAATTAGTGGTACACAGTCAGCAAGTTTTAGTGCAGTTTCTGCCCCGATACTTCCGCCGGTTGTTAGTCCCATATGAGGTACTAAAATATCTGCGCCGGCTTTTGCCATATCAATAGCATTTTGTTCACTAAATACATAAGGTGTTGTCAGTAAATCTTTTTGATTTGCTTGACGAATCATCTCAACTTCTAACGCATACCCCATGCCTGTTTCTTCAAGATTTGCCCTAAAGTTACCATCGATCAAACCAACAGTAGGAAAGTTTTGTACTCCCGCAAAACCGGTTTCTTTTAATTTATCTAAAAACTGATCAAATTGACAAAATGGGTCTGTACCATTTACACCAGCTAGCACAGGGGTATTTTTAACTACCGGTAACACTTCTTTTGCCATATCCATAACAATTTCGTTGGCATTACCATAAGCAAGTAAACCTGCTAGCGAGCCACGACCCGCCATACGATAACGACCAGAATTATAGATAACAATGAGATCGATGCCTCCTGCTTCTTCACATTTTGCCGATAATCCTGTACCTGCTCCTCCACCTATGATTGGTTGACCTTTAGCAATCATATCGTGAAATTTTTTTAATAACTGTGCGCGTTTACTTGTCATAATTCTCTCCATTTATTTCATTATTTTTTTAAATTCATTGATAATTAGATCACAAAACTGTGGTGAGTTTATGTGATAAGGAACTTTAATTAATCGTCTTTTTTCAGTGACCATATACGTTTTTTCGAACTCTTCAATAAAGGCTTTATTAGCGTCAGGTGACCAAAACGCACCGCCTTTTATATCTAAGGCTGAAAATCCTTCTTCGGGGATGATAAAGGTGACATATCCTTGGCATTGGTTAAGTTTATTTGCAATCCAATTCGCCATTTGTTGATTTTCTTCTGGTGTAGTTCTCATTAATGTTACTTGCGGATTGTGTGGATAGAACAATCGATTTTGATATTTTTCAGGAATGGTATCAGGGCTTGCAAAATTAACCATATCGAGTGCCCCACAAGATCCAATATAAGGTATTTGGCTTCTAGCTATCGCATCAAAACGATCATCATCGCAAGCCAATACACCGCCAAATAAATAGTCGCATACTTCGGTTGTTGTAATGTCAAGCACGCCATGTAAAAGGTGGCTATCGGCTAATTTTTCCATTGCCTTTCCACCACTACCAGTGGCATGAAAAATTAAGCAATCATATTGATCATGAAGCTGAGCTGAAACAGTTTGTACACATGGCGTTGTCACACCGAACATCGTTAACCCTATCGCTGGTTTATCTTCGACCACTTCTTGCTTTTTAAATAATATTGAACCAGCGATAAAGTTTGCTGCATTGCTTAAAATTTTTCTTGAGATAACGTTTATCCCGGCAATATCAGTAACTGAGTACATCATGGCAATATCACTAGCACCGATATAACCCGAAATGTCACCCGATGCCATGGTTGAAACCATCAATTTAGGTATACCAATTGCTAATGACTGCATAGCCGGTGTGATTAATGCTGTGCCGCCTGAACCGCCCAACCCCAGTATTGCACCAATATCGTTTTGTTTAGATAAAAATAGCTCAAAAGCTTTCGCCATTGCGACAATGGCTTTTCCTCTATCTCCACAAAAAACAGCACCACTACCTTCAGGATGAAAACTAGCAATCAGACTGGCACTGACATCAGCCAGATGATTAAAAGCATGGGGCTGCGTTGATAAGTCGACAATTTTACAGCTTAAATTTTTTTCAGCGAGCAGGTTTTTAATATAAACAATTTCTTCCCCTTTGGTATCAAGTGTCGATACTAAATAAATCATATTGTTAGATGTCATTTATCCCTCCTTTATGGATAAATTAAAATTCGATACTTTGACCTATGGGGTGATAGTCTGCCACATATTATAAATCAAAAATGAGACTTTAGTCTCATTTTTGTTAAATCATAAAATTTATTGAATACCGAAAATTGAAGTATGATATATACATTAAAAATGTAATTAGAAAATTGACCGTATGACTCATAACAGCTTAGCTTCATCACCTAAATATAGCGGTGTGAAAAAACGAACGTTTGATCGTTTAATCAATACTGCACTAAATGCCCTAGAGCAGGGGTGTGAACTGACGATTACTGAACTTGCAGATAAATCGGGCATATCTAGAGCCACAGCTTATCGTTACTTTCCAACTCAAAGCGACTTAATTGCTGCTGTTGTAGAAAGCGCGTTAGAGCCGATCTTTAACTGGCAATCAGATAATCAAGATCCTGACCAACAACTATTGGATTTTTTAGCTTTTGCTTTTCCACAAATGTTAAAACATGAAGGGGCACTTCGTGCAGCGTTAAGAATTTCATTACAACAATGGGCAGCAGAAAGAACGACTTTATCTCAACAGAGTGATAAATTAGTTCGAGGAAATCGAAAAGAAATTTTATCAACTATTCTAAAACCGCTTAAATCTCAAATGCCTGAACAAATCTATAATAATGTTCTGCATGCGATTTCGGTTATTTATGGATCAGAAATATTTTTAGTGCTTAAAGATATCTGGAAACTTGATAATCAGCAGGTAGTATCTTTGTCACAATGGATGGCTAAAGCGGTGATTAACCAGGCTAAACAAGATGCGCTAAAAATTCAATAAACGCAGTATGTTATCTGCTCAACTTTCTAATTAATGGAGCTACATTAAAGTTTATTGAATATGTTGATAATGATATTAATCTACAATAAAAGTGTATTATTAGCGCAAAGTAAAATGATAAAAAATACCTTAGTCTTATCTGCACCTATCAAAGTGAGAACATCAACTTAGCTTAATTAAAACAAACAAGAACGTTAAAAGCTTATTGGAAAACAGATAGTGCTTATTGCCTTATCTTTTTCCAACAATAAAATTGAAAATAGTATTGAGTATGTAATGCTGATTACCTCTAAACTTAAAGTGCTATGATTTATTATCCAGCGTGTTTATATGTAGACCAACCTAAAATAACTAGACGAACTAGGCTTTTATCCGCAAAAATGATAATGACAAGTAAAACGCTAGCACGCTAAAACTGAGTACAGACTATTATTCAATAGTGTTTGATGAAGAAGAGAAAAAAATTAAAAATAAATCTGTGGGATTTGCCTCATCCGGTTGTTGTTTTTTATTAAGTTGTTTAATCGACTATGGCTAACTTGTTATATAGCACAAGTTTAATGATTACCGTCTAACAATTTTGATAGCATTTGATGAAAAATTGCAGTGTTATTGCCCAATACCGAAAAAAATTGATTATCGATCTCTTCTACTAAAGATACTGTTTCATTGGCTTTATCTAAACCACTTTGTGTCAAATTAATACGTTTTGCTCGGCTATCTTTGATTGAGGTGGATCGGTTTACTAACCCTTTTTTTTCTAAATTATCTAAAATTTGCGAAATTGTCATGACATCAATATTGGTTTTGGTCGCTAATATTACTTGGGTTATTTCGTCATCAGATTGGGAAAGATAAGCAAGTGTTGCCAGTACAATAAATTGGGGGTGAGTAATCGCGTATTTTTTTAGACATTGTTTAATTTTGGTCTGCCAGGACGAATAAGTTCGCATAAAGACAAATCCTAATGAGTCAGCGTCTTTTACAAATTGTGTGTGAAACTTATTGTCCTGAATCATCATTTACCTTTCAACTAAATTTTTTAATGCATATGTTTTGTCAATAATATCATCAGACAGTTGTTTTATGAAATGATAAGATGCACTATCCGCTACGTTTTGATTAGGCTTTAATGATATTTCTGATTTTAATGCATATTGATTTGTTGCAATTGACACAATTTGATGTGAAAAATAGAAAACACCCATATCAGGCATCATAAATTGTTCAGTAAATTCTTGATTAACGATAACCTTTGATAAAGTAACGGGCATTTCTGGTGTATTTTGTAATTTAAATATACCTTCTGCACCCGTTTTCATCTCACCGAATAATTTAAAATCCTCCAGATCGGTTTCCCACAATTTTCTTAAAGATAAATCAACATAATATTGCCATACGTGTTCAGGTTTAGCCGTAGTAGGGAGTAAAAACGAGGTTGTAATAGTATTCATAGTGTTCTTCCATGATTTTAATAAGTGTTATTATTATAAGTGTACATATTAAATTAGTAAAGTATATTCTTGGAAATTTTTATTATTAATAACGGTACAATAATTGATTGATTAATTCGTTGAATACCAGCTAGATTTTTGCCGTAGCGATTTATTTATCATTTAGGTTTTAAATCAAATTATCTACGGCATACTCATGTTTGCCTATCTAAACGTGTTATTTTGTTAATTAAGGCTTTTATAATGTAAATTAAATGGTTTTTATGGTGGAAAACTCTTGTAAAGAGTAATGGTTAAAAAAATGGTTAACATTTGATTTTAAATGTTTTATAGGTAGATTGCACGATAAGTGTCATGCATGTCATTATCCATTCTATTTAATAAACAGTACTAAATAGCTGACAAGTATTGATTAATAGTTTTGGTTTTTAGCACTTTTATCGTAGAATGCCCAGCAATATTTTAACTATATATACCTAGTGATGAATCTAATTATGTTAAGCATTCATTATGCTAGTTAGACTTTCACTTTATCAAATCAGATTTGCTTTTAAACTTAGTAATTCGTAATAAAATTGTTTTATTGATCAAATAAGACAAATATTAAGCTCATCAAAATCGTTGATCTTTGCTTAGTATTTGAAAGCAATACATTTTAAATAGTACTTTAATATCAGTTGTAGATTATCCCTATTAATTTTATGTTCAACGTGAACTAAAAATGTTAATTGTCAATTTTTTTGAAATATCCTAGGAGATAAGCAATGAGAGAGGATAGTAGTATCTATAATGGTATAAGCCAAATTTTACTTAATGTCGCGCCAATAGAAGCGAAAAAAGTGATTATGAAAGCTAAATTCTTATCAAATGATCAGAGTTGCCATTATGAATATGATTATATCAACGATCTTAATGAAAGAAATTGGTTTACGACCCCAAGATATGTGAATCTAGGAATATTAAGTTATCTAATCAAATTAAGGCAATTTCATCTCGATAATAATTTAACTAACGGTAAGACAATATGGACAGGATGTGAATTGATGATTGATTTAGATAAAAATAGAGTAAATATTAATTTTATGTACGATTAAATGACCAAGCAACTAAAAAGATCCCAAAAAAAGATCTTTTTAGTTGTTTAAACTCACCCTTGTATGATGTTAACGCTATATTTATTGATTTAACTTTGTTTGCATAAAATAAATATTCGCAGTTAACTATGAATTTTCTTCAAACTTGTCATTAAACAGCTAATAGTAAACTTGGTAATTTAATGACCAAATAAGGTTACACCGGTTAAACTCAAAATGATTAATGATATTGTATCTGCTGCTGATATTGTTGATCATTAACTAATAATAAGCATGTATCACTTTCTGAAACAGCTTTTTGTAAGCGCTGTTTATCTTGTTCATTCAAATTATGAATACAAGCAGCAATATAGCTACAAGTTTTGCTTTGCAGGGCTTTTTCGATAGTTGCAATTAAATTTTCATTTTTCAAATTTGCTAATTGAATTACTTTTTGTTTATCAAGCCCAGCTGTATTAAACCATGAACGTTTTAACATCGGTCTATCTGAAAGCCATAATTGCCATTTTTTGGCTTTATTTAATGATTTTAATAAAGATTGCTGTTGTTGTAATAATTGTTGAAAAGGTGATTCAAAATCAACCGCAATAAGTTGTGGAGTTGAATGTTCAATAAACATAATAACCTCTAAACTGTATTTATATACAGTGTATATTAATACAGTATTTTGCGGTTGTAAACTCTGTTTGATGATTCTTTTAAGGTAAATTTATTAAAATACAAATCAAGAACGAAAATATTGATAAGACAAAATACCTAAAAAAGTCATTAATATTGAACCAATAACGTGAACAGCAATGGTTGTTAGTGCCCAAGTTATTTTACCTTCTTGTATAAAGTTAACTATTTCGGCTGAAAATGTTGAAAAGGTCGATAAACCACCACAAAAACCAGTAATAACCAGTAGTCGCCATTCTGCTGAAAGATGACTATGCGTAAAAAAAGCAATAGCAAAACCGATAACGTAACCAGCAATCAGATTAGACAATAAGGTACCAATAGGAATGGCAAAGGCAATCACATTTAATTTTAATGATAAAAACCATCTCAATAATCCTCCAGCCACAGAACCAACTGAAATAGCTAAAATAAGTTTTAACATATAAATATCCTTACAAATTCGATAGTTTTATTTAATGATGCTTTATCTGTTTTGTTGACAATAGTGATTAACTATAACCGAGATCATAACAAAATGTATACCACGGGTTATAATCTTATTATTAGCTAAGCAATAAAATTATATGAGACTTTATTTCGATGATTTAATAATCTTCAGGACCAATAATTCAATGACAATTAAGGCAAATAGCTGTCTATAAATAAGCTTTATTTTATTTTCATAGTATTACTATCCTATTTAGCCAATTTATTACTATTTTCAGTCAAAAATATGCAATTAAGCTTGTTTTTATACCATAAATGACGCATGGATTAGTGACAAAATATTTAAACATATTATTTTATAGGGCTTTCGAACTCGGTTAACTATGCTAATTCTAGCTAATTTTGTACTAAATAAGTTAAAATAATAACGAATAACCGTTTTTTATTAAGGATACATTATGTTTACAGGAATTGTGCAAGGTGTGGGGCAAATTATTGATATTATCGATCACGATAAACTACGCACTTATAAAGTAAAATTGCCTGATGAGCTAAATCACACTTTGAAAATTGGCGCGTCTATTGCCAATGATGGTTGTTGCTTAACTGTGACCGGTTTTGAACAAGATTGGGTGTCATTTGACATTATGCAAGAAACCTTAGCACTTACCACATTGGGCGCTAAAAAAATTAATGATTACGTTAATATTGAGCGTAGTGCAAAATATGGTGATGAAATAGGAGGGCATGTTATGTCCGGACATATTTCTTGCGTAGCAACCATTACCGATATTCAAAAAACAGCAACTAATTGTCAAATGACTTTAGCTATGCCAGCCCAATTTATGAAATATGTGCTCTATAAAGGATTTATTGGTGTTGATGGTGCCAGCTTAACTGTTGGTGATATACAGCAAAATTGTTTTAATTTACATCTTATTCCTGAAACATTAGCAATCACCACGTTAGATAGCAAAAAAATAGGTGATCATGTCAATATTGAAATAGATTCGCAAACACAAGCAATTGTTGATACCGTCGAACGAGTTCTAGCGGCAAGAACTTAAAACTAAGCCCATTTATTGTTGATATAAACCCATCAAATCCCTATTGATGGGCGATAAAACTTTACAATATTCATCTATCACATTTATCAATAGGTTTTATAAGCTTAATGGTTTATTGATGATTTAATAACGCTGTTATTTCTACAATATCCTTTGGTGTGGTTTGGCAACATCCACCGATTAATTTTGCACCGAGTTTTGTCCATATATCAATTTGATTTGCAAAGTTACAGCAATGTTGATGGTTTTTATGCCATTGCTTGGTGTTAGGATCGTATTGTTCACCAGAATTAGGGTAAACAATAATAGGCTTAGTTGTAAGCTTACTCATTACCGCTAATGCTGGTGTGACTTTTTCTAACGCGATGCAATTAATGCCAACACTCACAATCTGATCGACGTTATTTAAATAGTTAATCACCTTTGATATAGGAGTACCATCACTTAAATGATTTTCATCTTTTAACGTTAAAGAAAACCAACAAGTTATAGTTGGGAATTGTGCAATAAGCTTGGTTAACGCTTGAATTTCAGGAAAAGAGGGTAACGTTTCACAAGCAAGAATATCGACTTTAGCCTCAATTAACGCTTTAATTCGCTCAAAATGGAATTGAATAAATTGCTGTTCAGTTAGTTGATAATCGCCGGTATATTCTGAACCATCCGCCAAATAAGCACCATAAGGGCCGACTGAGCCTGCAATTAGCAGTGGCTTATTATCAGTTAGCTCATTTAAATAACGTTGTTTGGCTTGCTTAGCAAGTTCAACACTTGTTTTGATTAAGGCTATGGACTGTTTTAAATCAAGGCCTTTTTTTGCAAACCCGAGCGGAGTAGCTTGATAACTCGCCGTGATAGCACAATCAGCGCCAGCTTTAAAATATTCATAATGGACTTGACTGATTAATTCGGGTTGCTCAATGAGCACTTTAGCAGACCACAAACTATCATTTAAATCACAACCACGGCGTTGTAGTTCGCTGGCAAGCGCACCATCAATAACAATATATTTTTTCTGCTTTAACAAAGCAGCTATTGGATTACAACTATTCATTGGTATGACTCTTTTTTTGATATTTTTCAGTGAAATGATGCGCAATAAAACAAACAATAACAAAAGGAATACCACAATATAATGCAATACGTTGCTCTGGATCGAAGGCGAGCCCCACACAGGCAATTAAGCATAATATAAAACCTAATATAGGCACAATTGGGTATAGTGGGGCTTTATATTTTAATGTTTTTAGCTCGGCGGCTGAAAGTTGTTTTCTAAAAAAGTAGTGTGAAGCACAAATGCTTAACCACACTGCAACTACAGCAAATCCGGAAATAGCAGTTAGTGCAACAAATACCGTATCGGGCGCAATAACACTTGAAAATAGTGCTAACAGCCCACCTAGCATACTGACGGCGATAGCAATAGTTGGAATACCTTTACGGGTTAATTTGCTAAAGCATTTTGGCAAGGTACCTTGATTTGAAAGTGACCAAAGCATACGTCCCGATGCATAAAGCCCAGAGTTTGCTGCTGACAAAATTGCGGTTAAGATAACAAAATTAAAGAGATCAGCTGCATAAGGTAAACCAATATTTTCAAATACCATAACGAATGGACTTTTAATTACGCCAGCTTGATCCATTGGTAATAATGCGGCTAACACAAAAATAGTGCCGACAAAAAAGATAATCAATCTTAAAATTGTGGTTTTAATTGCTAACGGTATGCTCTTTTCAGGATTATGCGTTTCGCCAGCGGCAATGCCTATTAATTCGGTGCCAGAAAAAGCAAAATTAACTGAAACCATTGTCATAATAATCGGAATAATTCCATTTGGAAACCAGCCATTATCAGTTATATTATGTAAAAAAGGCGCTGGCATGTCGTTTTTCATTGGAATAAAACCAAATATTGCAGCTGAGCCAGCAATAATAAAGATAATAATGGTGACCACTTTAATTATTGAAAACCAAAATTCACTCTCCGCAAAAAATTGAGCAGTAATAATATTTAGAGCAAAAATCACGACACAAAAAATTAGACACCAAATCCAAACCGAAACATTAGGAAACCAATACTGCATACATAGGCCAGCAGCAGTAAAGCTAGAACCTAATGCTACAGTCCAAGTTAACCAATAAAGCCAAGCAACAGTGTAGCCTGTGCCAGGACTGATAAATCGCGACGCATAAGTATGAAATGCGCCTGTTTCGGGCATGGCAACAGCCAGTTCGCCAAGACATAGCATGACTAAATAAACAACTAAAGCACCAATTAAATAGGCGATGATTGCGCCAACTGCGCCGGCTGTTGCGATAATATAACCTGTATTAAAAAATAACCCTGTACCAATCACGCCACCTAGCGATAGCATTATTAAATGCCGAGTTTTCATGGTACGTTTAAATTGATTTTCATTGTGAGAAGGGGAGTTTGTGTTCATAACCTGTTTTTACTTAATGATTTAAAAAACATTGCGCCAGAATTGACCGGCGCAATAGCTTATCTGTTATCAGATTTTATGTGATAGGTAATTATAGATTATTTAAAAATTCATCTTTAGCAATTGCTTTACCATTCACTAAAACCTCATCTTTATCTTTAGAAAAATCTATGTCAGAGAATACGCCTTTGATGTTGTCTTTATTAAATACGAATGAATCAGAACCACTTAAGAACATTTTTGCCATGATTTGAACTGTTTGGTTGGCTTTAGATAGTTGATCTGGCGTGACTTCGTTGCTTTTCGGGTTATCCATTTGTGCAGCAAAACGGGCCATGACATCAAATGGTGCATATAGGCTAAATTGCAATGCATTAATATTATCAATATCGCTGATGGTTAAATCATCACTGTCAACACCAGAAATATCAATATTTGCGGTCATATTTATGTCGCCACTAGCATTGTGAAAATTAAACTTATTCAACGTTACTTTAGTATTAGCTGGATTGCTAGAAGCGTCACTATTATAATTATATAAGCCATTTATATTTGAAAAAATAAATCTTTTATCAACACCTTTAAAATCCAGATCTAAAAGGGTTGAGCCTAAGTTTTGTTGACCAAAAATGATAGAACCAATTGTTGATTTTGTTGAACCATCGACAGTATTGGTTGAGTTAACTGAGGATTTTTGCTTCAAATCAAATTTTTGCAGTTCAACTTGTGACATTAAATTTGAATATTTGTCAGTTGGTATAAAGGTAAATTTATCAAACGTTGTTTCGATATCCATATTAACATCATTCGAATCAATGACACCTTTGCTATTAACATTACTGACTTCAACATTGCCCTGTATATCAAAATCATCCATAATAGTTTTAAAGTTATCAAAGCTAATCTCGTAATTTATCTTGCCTTTCTCACTATTTGGCTGTGCTGATAATTTTAATTTATTTAGTGAAATTGAATTATTATCATTTAATTGATAAACAAATTTGTCTAAATTAGCCGTACTTTTAATGCTTGATGCATCACTATTACTTTCAAATGTGTAGTTTCCTTCAGAAATATCGAGTTTACCGTCAAGCCCATCCCATTGAGCATTGGTCATGGTAATGGCTTTATTGGCCAATGCAACAGTCAAATATTGACCATAACTTACACCAGCATGCCCTGTAATAAGTGGCTTGTCACCAGCAAGTTTCCAAAGTTCAGGGTAGGCCTGTTCGGTCATTGTATAATCTATCCAAGCCATCTGTGGTGTTAAACAACCTTTGCTTAGCGCGGCAATTGGGAATGGACCATGATGGATGGTAATATCATCATTAAATAAATTGATGCTATCATTAGGGGAATCGATAGGCGATAGGGTAATGGTTAAATGCATTTTAGTTGAAAAAATATGCTTTTCATAATTGCTGTAAGCAAATTTCACGGTAAAATCATCTTGATATTTATTGGCAATTTCTGTTATTTGTTCTAACTTACTATCGATGTCTCTTTCAATGATATTACCTGTATACCATGCTGTGCCAACGTATCCAATTCCTAATATTGCAATAATACCAACTGCCAGTGTGCTTTTTTTCATTATATTTCTCTTTTAAATTAATGATGAATTATGTTGTTAAGCTTGATGTTTAGCAAAATCAACCAATAAATTTTTAATATATTCAATACGTTCAAGACGTTGTAATTCTGATTTCAACAATTTTAATCGATTTGTGCCCTCTAGGCGATAATTTTTTGGCTCTTTTTGAATCATTTCTATTAAATAATCGACCGAAATTTTATTGTTAGGGCCAAACTCGATGAAACCGCCTTTTTCACCCAATTCAATTTTAGTAATGCCAAGCTGGCTTGCATGATGACGAATTTTAGTAATGTCTAATAAAAACAAAACAGCATCGGGTAATTGACCAAAGCGATCGCGCATTTCCACTTGAATATCGGTTAATTCATCTAAATCATCGACACTTGCGATGCGTTTATACAGAGATAGACGTGTGTTAACATCGGGAATAAAATCATCAGGAATTAATGTTGGTAAGCGTAATTCTATCTCGGTTTGTTGATTATTCAGTAAAGATTCGAGTGTTGGTTCTTTACCTTCTTTTAATGATTTAACGGCATCTTCAAGCAATTCGATATACAAATTAAAGCCAATGGTTTCAATTTGCCCACTTTGATCACTGCCGAGCAATTCACCGGCACCACGAATCTCAAGATCGTGCGTTGCGAGGGCAAAACCTGCACCTAAATCTTCTAATGTGGCGATAGCGTCAAGCCGTTTTTTAGCATCTTTACTTAGTAATTTAGGGTGCGGCGTTAACAGATAAGCGTAAGCTTGATGGTAAGAACGTCCAACGCGTCCGCGCAGTTGGTGTAATTGTGCCAGACCAAATTTATCTGCACGTTCAATGATAATGGTATTGGCGTTAGGAATATCAATACCTGTTTCGACAATAGTTGTGCAGACTAGAAGATTAAATCGTTGATGATGAAAATCATTCATTATTCTTTCAAGATCGCGTTCATGCATTTGTCCATGACCAATTGCAATTCGGGCTTCCGGTACCAGTTCGGCTAGTTTTTCAGCGACTGCTTCGATATCTGATACATCATTATGTAAATAGTAGATCTGACCACCACGTAAAATTTCTCGTAAAATGGCTTCACGAATAACTAAATCGTCGTATTCCCGGACAAACGTTTTTACAGCTAAACGGCGAGCTGGTGGCGTTGCAATAATCGAGAGATCGCGCATACCACTCATTGCCATGTTAAGCGTTCTAGGAATTGGCGTTGCAGTCAATGTTAAAATATCAATATTGGCACGCATAGCCTTGATCCGCTCTTTTTGTCGAACCCCAAACCGATGTTCTTCATCAACAATAAGTAAGCCTAAATCTTTCCATTTAACGTCTTCTTGCAGTAATTTATGTGTACCGATGACAATATCTACTTTGCCTTCAGCAAGTGCTTGAATTACTGCTTGTTGCTGTTTTGCTGTTTTAAAGCGGGATAAACTTTCAATACGTATTGGCCAATTGGCAAAACGATCGCAAAAATTTTCATAGTGTTGCTGTGCTAATAGCGTTGTAGGTACTAAAACTGCGGCTTGTTTATGATTAATTACCGCTAAAAAAGCCGCTCGAATGGCAACTTCGGTTTTGCCAAATCCTACATCCCCACATACCAATCTGTCCATAGCATAAGGGGAGCACATATCACCAATAACAGCACCAATGGCATTTTGTTGATCTTCCGTTTCTTGATAAGGAAAAGCTTCACAAAAGAGTTTGTATTGTTCACGATCTTGTTTAAATTCAAAACCAGGTTTGCTTTCACGCTCAGCATAGATATCGAGTAATTCAGCTGCCACATCGCGGACTTTTTCAGCCGCTTTTTGCCGTGCTTTACTCCACGCATCGGTACCCAGTTTATTTAAGGGCGCATTTTCTTCATCGCCACCTGAATAACGACTAATTAGGTTCAGCGATGAAACAGGTACATAAAGTTTAGTCTCGTTAGCATAGAGTAAAATAAGATATTCTGCTGTAATACCACCCGTTTCAAGTGTGGTTAATCCTGCATATCGTCCAACCCCATGTTCTAAATGTACTACTGGTTTACCCGGTGTTAATTCAGCTAAACTACGAATTAAAGAATCAGTATTAATTGATTGTTTTGACTCTTTTTTACGGCGGATGATTCGTCGTCCTAGCAATTCGTTTTCTGTGATAAACGCAAAATTGTGCTGTAAATCTATAAATCCTTGTTCGCTTGCGCCAATGATGACAAAAAAGCGATTATCGATATTGTCTAGTTGATCTAATTGGGTAATTGTTGTGGGATAAATACGTAGCCGGCCAAGTATTTCTTGAAGCGCTTCTTTACGTCCTTCTGATTCGACTGAAAAAATAATTTTACCCGCAAATTGCTGACTAAATTGTTCAAAATGAAAATAAGGATCTTTATGTTGAATTTGTATTGCAACATCAGGCAATGCACTAAAAGGTAAGTTAATATTTTTAGTTGATTGATTAACGGCTTCGTTTGCTACAATAAGTCGCGGATAATGTTTAAATTGCGCAAATATTTCATCGGTTTTAGACCAAATAACCGAGGGTGATAATAGTGGACGCATTGGATCAACTTGGCGACTTTCGTATCGCTGATTAATGTCTTGCCAATATTTATTGGCAAACTGTTCAATATTTGCCGTATTAATGATCAAAGTATTATCTAAAAAATATGAAAACAGCGGCACCAACGGCTCATTAAAGAATAACGCTTGCCAATATTCAATACCTGTTGGTAGGATGTTTTTACTGACTTGCTGATAAATGCTTTCTGGCTCTAATCTTACTGCAAATTGTTCACGCCATTGACTACGAAATAGCTCAATAGCTGCTTTATCAAATGGAAATTCATGTGCAGGTAACAGTTGAATTTGCTCAATTTCTTCAAAAGTGCGTTGGCTTTCAACATCAAAAGTTCGAATGCTATCAATTTCATCATCAAAAAAATCAATACGATAAGGTTTATCACTGCCCATTGGAAAAATATCAAATAATGCACCTCGTGTGGCATATTCACCATGTTCCATTACTTGACTTACTGAGCGATACCCCGCATTTTCTAATTGTAAACGTAGGTGTTCACGGCTTATCTGTAGACCTTTTTTCATCATGAATACATGCCCACCTAAAAAGCTTTGCGGGCAAACTTTTTGCATTAATGTATTAATTGGTAAGATCAGAGCACCTTTGGTTAAATGACCAAGGTGATATAAGCAAGATAAGCGTGCCGATACAATGTCTTGATGTGGGGAAAAACTGTCATAAGGTAAGGTTTCCCAATCTGGGAAAAAAATAGACGGAAAGGGCGAAAATTGTTTTAGTTCTTCGTGTATGCGTGAGGTTTGTTGCATATCATCGGTAATAATCACCACTAATCCGTTATGAGCTTGAATTGCTTGCGCACAAAATAGTGATAAAGCTGAGCCAACTAGTTGACCACAGTGTTTTATTTCCCCAGGCTTTTGTGGAATAAGTGTTGATATATTGATTGTTTTAGGCATAGGAATTTTTTTTGATATCAAAAAAAGTTATCGAAAGATTATAGCGTAATTACGTGGTTGTTTTCTATAATTGTTTAATCCTGTATGATAAGCAAATTCTATTTAACGAGTAAACTTCATTAAAAGTTTTAGGTAATATATACGTTTATGTCAAAAATATTTCGCCCATTAGTTTTTTATATCGGTTTACGCTATGTTTATGGTCAAAAAACAGATGGCTTTGGTCGTTTTGTCTCTTGGTTATCGATGATAGGGATTATGCTAGGCTCGATTGGCTTAATTGTCGTGTTGTCGGTAATGAATGGGCTAGAAAATCAAATGCAAAATAGTATTTTAAAATTCTTCCCCCAAGCACAAATTACTTCAACGCAAGGTCGAATCGATCCTAATCTCACGCCAAGCACGCTTTTTAATAGTATTAAGGGCATCAATCGAATCACACCATTAGTGACTGGCGATGTAATATTACAAAGTGAACAAAGTATTACCGTAAGCACATTAATGGGCATTACAGCAGAAGATGAAGATCCTATCAATGATTATATTTATAGTGGCTCAATAGCTGATCTACAAGCTGGGCAATATAACGTGATTTTAGGGCAGACATTAGCAAATCAATTGGGGGTGACAGTTGGTGATAAAATTCGTTTGATGGTCACAGATGCCAGTCAGATTACCCCAGTAGGGCGGATCCCTTCTCAGCGTTTATTCAATATTGTTGGGTTATTTTCGGTCAATCATGATATCAATCAAGCGCTAATTTATATTAACCAATCCGATGCAAGAAATCTGTTACGTTATCCCGCTAATATGATTACAAGCTGGCGTCTATTTTTAGATAACCCTCTAAATATCGCAGTGGTAACAAATACGCCTTTACCCGATGGTTTGATATTTAATGATTGGCGTGCCAAACGCGGGGAGTTATTTCAGGCTATAAAAATGGAAAAGAATGTGATGGGCTTATTGATAAGCTTAATTGTTATTGTCGCTGCATTTAATATCATCACTTCGTTAAGTTTATTAGTGATGGAAAAACAAGGTGAAGTTGCAATCCTGAAAACTCAAGGATTATCACGATTTAAAATTATGCTGATTTTTATTATTCAAGGTGCCAGTTCGGGCGTGATGGGGACGTTATTAGGCAGTATTATTGGCCTGTTACTTGCTTTGAATTTGAATGAACTTATGCAAGTTTTGGGGTTATCATTTGCAGGTATTGAGTTACCTTCGTTGGTTGAACCATCACAAATTATATTTATTATCATTGGATTGCTTATGTTATCGCTAATTTCAACTATCTATCCTGCTTATCGTGCAGCCAATATTCAACCTGCCGAGGCTTTACGTTATGAATAATTCAGAAATACTACTTTGCGCTAAAAATCTTTATAAAACCTATAAAGAAGGCAAAATGGTGACCGAAGTGTTAAAAAATGTATCATTTGATATCTATCGTAGCGATATGTTAGCTATTATTGGAAGCTCTGGCTCGGGTAAAAGTACACTTTTACATTTGCTCGGTGGCTTAGATAAACCAACATCTGGCGAAATCTTATTTAAATCACAACAACTTAATCAATTGTCTGAAGTGCAAAAAGCGCATTTACGTAATCAAGAAATTGGTTTTGTTTATCAGTTTCATCACCTTTTACCCGATTTTACTGCACTTGAAAATGTGGCGATGCCGTTATTAATTGGTGGTGTTTCGGCTAACGAAGCTAAAAAACGGGCAATGGCAATGTTAGAATCGGTTAACTTAGTGAAACGAGCAAACCATCGACCGGCTGAACTTTCGGGTGGGGAACGCCAACGAGTCGCTATTGGCCGTGCATTAATCAATAATCCTGCATTAGTGATGGCGGATGAACCAACAGGAAATCTCGATAAATCAACTGCCGATACTATTTTTGATTTGTTAATTCGATTAAATCGTGAACACGGCACCGCTTTTTTAGTGGTTACGCATGATTTAAGTTTGGCCAAAAAGCTGGATAAACAGTTAATTATGAGTGATGGGCAATTGTTGAGTAATTGTGAGTCAAACAAACCGTTACTGGAAAATTAACTATGAATTTATCATTAATAACGGCTATTAAATTTCGAAAAGGTCGGCGTAAAAGTGGCATGCTGTCTTTAATCTCGATTATCTCAACAATGAGTATCGCTATTGGTATTGCTGCTTTAATAATTGGCTTAAGTGCGATGAATGGTTTTGAACGCGAATTACATAATCGTGTTTTATCGGTTGTACCGCATGGACAATTATATCCGCAATATGGCAATTTAGAACAATGGCGTCAGGTGCAAAAAGAGTTAAAAGAAAATAAGGATATTGTTTCAGCAGTGCCTTTTGTCAATTTTACTGGTTTGATTGAAAATGGTAGCAAACTTGGTGCGGTTGAAGTACAAGGTATCGATCCTGAACAAGAAAGCCAAACAAGCGCGCTGCCTAAATTTGTATTGAATAACAAATGGCAAGAATTTAAATCTGATAGTCAACAGGTGATTATTGGTGCAGGATTAGCCAAAACATTATCAATAAAAGAGGGCAGCTGGGTTTCGTTATTACTTCCAGTATCAACCAATGGCTCAACTCAACTTAAACAACCAAAGCGCGTACGTTTACACGTTATTGGTATTTTAGATTTAAGTGGTAGCTTAAGTAATAATGTGGCTTTAGTGCCTCTAGCTGATGCACAAAAGTTGCTGGACATGGGTGACAGTGTCACGGGTGTTATGGTTAATGTCGATAAAGTATTCGATGCAAGCCGTATTATTGCTCAAGCTACATTGGGTTTGAATATGAATTTGTCTTTTAATAGTTGGGAAAACGCTTATGGTTTTATGTACCGAGATATTCAGATGATAAGACAAATTATGTATCTGGCGATGATTGTAGTTATTGGCGTTGCTTGTTTTAATATTGTATCTACACTTGTTATTGCTGTGAAAGATAAGCAACGTGATATTGCTATACTTAAAACGCTTGGTGCAACCAATGGCCTGATCAAACATATCTTTATTTGGTATGGCATTATTTCTGGATTGATTGGGAGTTTAATGGGCGTAATATTAGGTGTTGTAATTGCATGGCAATTATCAAATATTATGAAAGTAGTCGAATCACTGATGGGACATAAAATTTTAAATAGCCATATCTATTTTGTCGATTTTTTACCCTCAGAAATTCATTTTACCGATGTCGCTATAGTATTTGTTACAGCTATGTTATTAAGCTTAGTTGCGAGTTATTATCCTGCTAAGCGAGCTTGTAAAGTCGATCCTGCTCGTATTTTAAATAGTTTTTAGCGATATATTTTCATTACAAAAGCGCGGTATGAAATGAATCATTCGCGCTTTTTTTCAGTCATTTTTATGATATAGCTCCAGATATTTGTAAAATAATTCTTCATATGGGGTTAATTCATAGACCAATAAAACGAATATAGCCGCTACAATTACAAGTAAAGTTAAAAGCAGTATCATGCCTAATTTACTTGGATAATGGGCCAATTTAAGACAAGTAAAGAGAGCAAAGCTTATGATAAATCCGCTAATCGCGCCCGCTACATGGGCAATATTATTAATAGACGGTAACAATCCCAGTCCTGCGGTTAAGACTAAACTAATTAAGATAGCTTTGATTGGCATTTCTTCGAAATTAGTTTTAAATACTAAACTATAAGCTAATAGTGAGGTGATAACACCAATAATGGCGCCCGACGCACCGCAGCTAACCACATGTTGATAAAGTAAAAAAAAGTCACTGATTAAGTTAGCAAACAAACCGGAAAACAAGTAGATCCCAATATACACAAAAGTTGGTATGCGTTTTTCTAAAATAGGGCCTACGCTCCATAAGGCAAGCATGTTCATTACTAAATGTGTCAAATCAGCATGCACAAACATACTGGTAAATAAGCGCCAATATTCATGGTAAAATAAGGTTAATTCCGCATTATCTGCTCCCCAAAGAATAAGGAATTGTTCATCAGTCATATAGGTTAATGTAGTGAAACCTAATAATCGTGATACCACAAAATAACCCACATTTAACATTATTAAAACATTTGTGATTTTAGCTTGTGATGTAAGTATTTTTAATACATTGACTATGCGCATTAAAAAAAGATCCTTTATAACAGTAGGGAATAATGAGTAATGATGAAAATCAGGGCAATCGCTTACCAAGTATAATTAAGTCACGTTGAACGCCATCAAGCTCAGCAATATTGGGAAATAGTCCCCATTGTTGATATTGCATTTTTTTAAACAACGCTAAGCTTGGAATATTATGACCAAAGATATAGCTCATAATAGCTGTTATACCTATTTTTTGAGCAAATTGCTCAATATGTTTTACTGTATCTTGACCAATTTGTTTACCACGAAAATCTTGGTGGATATAAAGACTAATTTCGACTGTTTTATTATAGGCAGGTCGTCCATAAAAGGATGATAAACTAACCCAACCGCATGGTTGATTATGGTATTGAATTAACCAAAGTGGGCGGTTTTGAGGGTTATGTTGTTCAAACCATGCCACTTTGCTTTGTACTGAAACAGTTTTTGTATCAGCTGTCACCATGCGGCTAGCAATGGTTGAATTGTAGACATCAACGATAAAAGGTAAATCAGCTAAAGTGGCATCGCGGTAGGTGATCATATTTTCAATTATTAAAGACTATTTTCACATCATTGTAATGAGATTATCTATATCAAGCAACTATTGAATTGTACTAATCTATACTGAAAAAATGAACAAAAATACTTTTCAAGATGATAGCTTACGACAAAGAGTTTCGCAGTAAATAATCGTTATATAACGATTAAATTCTTTATATTTTTTAGTCAACAGAACAACCTGTCAAAAAATTCAATAGCCATTTTCGCAAAATAATATTATTTTATGAAAAATATTTTGATTTTTTACAAAAAAGACAATTAAAATCTAAATAAAATAGTAATAAGGAAAAAATAATGAAAAAACAGGTAAAAGAACCATATATTGCTTTTGATCCTGAACAGGCAACATTTTTATTTGATCGCCATTTTAAATTACAATCACGCGATGAAATCCTCCCCAAAATTGCTAAAATGATTCACCACATGTTTCTCCCTAAAAAAAGGTTTTTATGTTTAGGTGGATCGATCGTTGCTTTTATCCTCATTGTTTTAATTACGGCAACATTTCGTCTGCCAATGAAAATGATGACTAGTGTGGCATTTATTATTATGCTCTTTGGAATTGGTATGGTGTTCTCTTTAATTAGCCATTATATAGCTGTCTTTTCCGAAATAAGACGATTAAAAAAACTTTACAAAAATGCACAATGGCCATGTGAGTCATACTGTGCTTTTTATGAAGAAGGCTTCTATTATAAAGCAATGGACATGGAAGGGGTTTTCTACTGGGAGGACTTTATGTGTATTATGGTAACGCATGAAGTACTCTCTTTCAACTTTTGCCCAGCCGAAACACCAAAAGGCAAAGAAATGAAAAAATTCTATCCGCGCTTAGATACCTTTTATATGTTCATTCATGGCGATCGGCAAATACTAGAACTGATGATAATCCTCAGCCAAGAAATTGGTGATCTGGTTGAGTTTAGGTAGACATAGGAGATTTTGGGTTAGTTTGGTTTTTGGATGTAATTATCGTTATGAAAAAACATTAAACTATTAACGTCTGAAATTCTACCTAATCCAAATTATGCGAGTTTTTAACCCTTTTTTTTGACCTTATTTTAAATCAAATAAAATCAATAATTTACAAGTTCATTAAAAAAAAGGGGTTGAACCACCCAAAACACTATTTACCTTTGTCCAAACACAGTTTATAGTATTTGACACGCTAGTTCACTGCCGTGTAGGTAGTTTAGAAAGCTGTCATTAATGCAAATGAACGGGTTTTAGCGTTCACTGCCGTGTAGGTAGTTTAGAAATATTGTCGGTGCGCCTAAACAACGTTTGCAAGGTTCACTGCCGTGTAGGTAGTTAAATAATCCTCTCAGACTAAAAGTCTACCCAAAATCCAAGGACAGGCGTGCGTTTTCGTATAGCCTTCCTAAAATGACAAAGTCTATTAAAAGATCTAAAATAGTTCCACTCACAAATATAAAAATAGATAAATAAGTTATTGATATTGTTAAATTTAATATTTGCACAATGATAAAACGCTGACAAATGAGAGTAGTGCATGTCTATAGGATGTTAGGTAAGGTACGGCCTTTGTTAGCAACAAATCAGCAAACTACACAACGCGAAGAACAAGGGACGTTGCAGACCCCCTTTCTAGCATTTTGTGGCGCACATTTTTATGGAAAAAATTTGAACAGATGATGGTTCGAAGAGGTAAGTATCCTAGATGACACAGGTAGCTTCGGGGGATTTTTCACAAATCTCCCAATTCGGGCGTTTTTACTGAAAAGAAAAATCACCCAATTATTAGTGCCCAAAAATTAAGAATTAAAGAAACGAATTTCTTAATAAATAGAAACAATTCTTTCTTAGACGTTGAAGTAAAGTGGGCATTTTAGTATAAACCTCAATATCGCCAAACCATTAATGTCCTAAATCATAAAAAATAGTAACATAACATTTTCAGAATGTTATTTCTCTATCACCACTCTACCACGTGTTATATCACTGATATTTTTTTGTAATGTTGCTATTTTATCTTGGGTGATTGCTAATCTAACTTCTACGCCTTCGGCGTCAAAATCTTGATGTTCGATAATGGCATCAAGTTCTTTTAGGCGATTTTCAATAATCGGCCATTCGTTATAGTAGCAGTGAAATTGTAGAGGAATACGGGTTATGAGTTCGATCAACTGGGCTTGTTGTAAGCAGTGGCTGGCGCTGCCACCGTAAGCACGAATTAATCCACCTGTACCTAATTTTATGCCACCAAAATAGCGCGTAACCACTACCACGACTTGATCGCAATCCTGTCCTTCAATTGCTGATAGAATAGGGCGACCTGCGGTGCTGGTGGGTTCGCCATCGTCATTGAAGCGGTAGTGTTGACCGATTTTCCATGCCCAGCAGTTGTGGGTAGCATTAATATCGCTAACTTGTTCAATAAATTGGCTTGCCTGATCGGCAGTGGTGACGGGCGCAGCATTGACGATAAAACGGCTTTTTTTTATTTCTTCAGTCAATTCAACTGGATTTGTTAATGTATATGGCATACTAATTCTGTTAAAATCACTTTATTGCCGATAATAATACCCAGCAGAATAAAAATGTCTATCAATTTAGCACAATTAAAGCAATCCCAGCAAAGCTTAGCCAATCAGGTAAAATTGGTTGATGATTTTAATCCCACAATAAAGTTAGTGGGGGGGACCGATGTTGGATTTGAAGATGACGGTCATGTCACTCGAGCGGCTATTGTCATTTTAACTTATCCTGATTTTAAAGTAGTTGAGTATCATATTGCACGCTTAAAAACTGAATTTCCTTATATTCCCGGTTATTTATCGTTTCGTGAATATCCCGCTTTACTTAGCGCTTGGGAGCAAGTGAAGCATAAACCAGATCTTTTATTGGTCGATGGTCAAGGTGTTGCGCATCCGAGGCGTTTGGGTATTGCCAGCCATTTAGGATTATTGTTAGATATGCCAACTATTGGTGTGGCAAAAAAACGCTTATGTGGTCAATTTTCTCCGATTCCTAAAATAGCGGGTCAAGTTACCCCATTAGTTGATAAGCAACAACAAATTGGTTGGGTGTTACAAAGTAAAAATAATTGTAATCCATTATTCATCTCGCCGGGTCATCGTGTTAGCCAAGATAGTGCGTTAGAATGGGTAACACGCTGTTTACGTGGTTATCGTTTGCCTGAACCGACGCGTTGGGCTGATGCCATTGCTTCGAATAAACCGTTATTTAAAAAGAGTCTTGATGCCAAATAATCATTTATCACTCAAAAAAGGTGGTTTTACCTTTAAACATTTTTTTGTCGCTCATGATAAAAGCCCGATGAAAGTAACAACCGATAGTTGTTTATTAGGCGCCTGGGCACCGATTGCACATGCACCTAAACAGGTACTTGATATTGGCACGGGTTGTGGTGTGATTGCTTTAATGTTAGCCGCGCGCCTTATTAATCATGATTGTCAGGTTGATGCTATTGATATTGATAAACAAGCTGTAAACCAGTGTCAGCAAAATGCCTTTTCTGCTGATTTTAGCAAGGTTAACGCCATTGAGGGAGATATCAATCAATTTAGAACAGAGTCATCTGGTTGTTATGATCTGATTGTTACCAATCCTCCCTATTTTGAATCAGCCGTTGATTGCCGTGATCGTCAAAGGCAATTAGCTCGGTATACTGAAAGTTTGAGCTATCAACAGCTTCTTGATGTTGTAAAACGGTTATTAAGCATAAAGGGTAGGTTTTGTTTGGTTTTGCCTTATCACTTATCCAATCAATTTAAGTTATTAGCTAAGTCTAATCATTTATATTTACAGCAAGAACTCAAAGTTAAGTACTCTGCCAACAAATCCTTTTCTTTGTCATTAATGACTTTTGCTTTTCAGCCTTGTGATGCTGTTTTGGAACAGCATCTTTGTATGCGAGATGAGGATGGGCGCTATTCCGATGATTTTCGAGCTTTATTGGTCGATTTTTATCTGTTTCGAAAATAATGCTTGATAATTCGTTTAATAGCTTTACACATAAAAATATAGAATCGCAGTCATCCCTAATATGACAATAGTTATGGCATAGATTTTGTCATGTAAAAAACTAAAAGCTGGAAGTGATCGTTGTTTTCTTGCATAGAGATAAAATAATAAACCTACACTGTATAAAATCATAGAGAGTAATAAGTAAACAATGCCTCCAGCATAAATCAACCAAAATCCATAAATTGAACCAATACTACCAATAAAAATTAAGTAGGTTTTTCGTTGTTTAACCGCCAATTTAAAAACAAATAGCGCCGAAAGTAAGTAGGGGATTAACACCATTGATGTTGAGAGTTGAATTAGGGTGTTATAACCAGATTGATAGAAGTGGGCAAGAATGATTAAAACACTAATTAGCACGGTGGTAAGCCACAATGCATTAACAGGTGTGCCGTTTTTATTGATCTTACCAAAATAACTCGGTACAGTGTGTCTGCTGCCATGTCCGGTTAAAAATAGCATTTCAGCTGCGAGTAATAACCAAGAGAGTAACCCGCCACTGACCGAAACAATTAAACCAATATTTATAAATGTCGCTCCCCAACTGCCAACCACTCGTTCGATCACCCAAGCCATGGATGGATTTTTCATTTCGGCAAGTTCTTGTTGGGGTACGATTCCTAGCGATAAAACCGAAACGCATACTAATAATAGGCTAGTAATTGCAAAGCCAAAAAAGGTTGCTCGGCTAATGCTTAAAATTGTTTTCGCCCGTGACGCATAAACCGTCGCACTTTCGATACCTAAATAAACCCATACCGTGTAGAGCATGGTATGTTTGACCTGATCAATGACCGATCCTAATTGTGGTGTTCCCCAAAAATTGGTGTCAAAGGTATCGATTTTAAATGCAAGAATCACGCAAATAATAAACAAACCAATGGGCACAATTTTAGCCAGAGTAACTAAACAATTTAATAAAAATGCGCGATAAATTCCCTTTAAAATAAAAGTATGGACAATCCATAAAAAAAGCAAACCACCCATGACAGCTGGCAATGTGGTACCATTGCCAAAAAAACTCAAACAGTCAAACGAGCCTAATGCACTGAATAAAATGACTAAATAGCTGGCACAAGACATCCAGGCGGATATCCAATATCCCCATGCTGCATTAAAGCCGATATAGTCACCAAAACCTTCACGAACATAGCCGTATAATCCATCATTGATTTTGTAAAATCGAATCGATAAATATTGAAAGATTCGTGTTAGCATTAACATGCCAATTAAGGTTATTACCCAAGCAATTAAAATTGATCCGGCGCCCGATGCTTCGGCCATATTTTGCGGCAAACTAAAAATACCACTGCCAACAATACTGCCTACCACTAACAAGGTTAGTGGCAAAATACCAAGTTTTGTTTTTGTAGGTGTATTCATGTTGTTATCTTTTTTAAAGGGTTAAAAATAGCGTCATTTAATACATCAACATTAAAATCGTAGTGACATGCAGCTAACCCCCCCGTCAACTTTACGATATTCAGATGTATCGACTTCGATGACTTGATAACCTAATGCTTCGATTTTTGTTTTTGTGATCGGATAACCGGCTGGCATAATGACGCGATCATTAACCCAAATACAGTTAGCGGCATAGCTTTCTTGCTCAGGAATTTCAATGATATTAAGGTGTTGAAATTCAGGTTTAGTGATAAATTCGCCAGCTGCAAGTAAATTATTATTTTCCAAATAGGCAAGGCCTGTTTTTAAATGGAGAACCTTTTCTAAAGTAACAACTGATCCTGTCATGCCATATTTTTTTAATATGGCAATCATTTGATCGGCACCAGCTTGATTGGTACGCGCCGATAAACCAATATAATAATGATCACCAACCATCATAATATCGCCAGCTTCAACCGTTCCCGGTGCTGTAATGGCTTCGACTTT
This sequence comes from Gilliamella sp. wkB292, assembly GCF_001690235.1. Classification (NCBI taxonomy): domain Bacteria; kingdom Pseudomonadati; phylum Pseudomonadota; class Gammaproteobacteria; order Orbales; family Orbaceae; genus Gilliamella; species Gilliamella sp. wkB292. The sequence continues at coordinate 16,370 of NZ_LZGO01000072.1, read as the reverse complement.
ATTTGGATAAAAACGTTCAATGGTATCGGCAATGATAGTTGTTTCATCTCGTCGACTTTCGGCACCAGGTCTTGTGATTATTGCACAATGCGGCGTACAAAGTACGGCATCTTCAACAAATACAGAATCAGGAAAACGTTCATCAGCGGGAAGAATGGTGATGTCAACATCGCATTGCTGTAAAGCGCGAATGTAATCATTATGCTGATCTAAGGCTTTTTGATAATCGGGCTTACCTAAATTAGCTGATGTTAGCCCATTAATTAGTGATTTAGCGGGTGTTCTGGCAATAATATGACTAAATTTTTTCATTTTTTATTTATTTCCTTTTTTAATAATTATGCTTTATTTTTGAATAATAATTCACATTAAATGCTTAATCAAGTGTTAATTTGATTTTTTATGCAATTATTTTGTTTGTTTAATTGTTGTTAGTAAAATTTGAGATTATGACTTTCACGGGTTTTTTAATGATAGAACGTAACAATTTAGTCATTTGAGTACTTGGTTTTGTGATACTTAGCTTTGTTTTGATAGTATCAGTAATCGAACAGGGCTAATCACTGTTGCCTAAGGGTATTGTAATTGTCATAAAATTATTACGGTTGGTTATCGCTATTGCTATTAACAAATTAATTCTATTCTTCTTTATTAAGCTATTGGTATCGAATTGAATGAGTTATCGCTTTTTTAATTTTGTCGCCAGTATTGATAAATGCCTTAAAATATTTGCCTTCCAGCGCGACTGTTTTTTGTCCAATATAGATCAGTAATTCATCCCCTAATTCGGATATTGAACCCACGGCGTGTTTGCTATGAAATAGTCCATTCACTATGTCATCAAAAGGCACATAAATGGGGGCTTCAAGTGGTTTAATGGCAATACCTTTACCAATCTTCTTCAAGGAAGATAGTGTCAGGGCTTTTTTAATTGATTTAACTGTCCTCAATTGGTGAATAGATGACTTATTGATTGTTTGTAATGTGGCGCAGTACGTTTTGAACAATGTCATTCAATAATTATTATGTAGGGCGTTATTGACTAATTTATCATGTATAGCAAGGTTATTTTCAACAATTGAAATTGCATTTTGATATCTATCCCAATAGTAGGATAATCCCTTTGACATCGAGAGCAGTCTAAGTATTGCATCAATAAGTGGATTTTTTGAGCGGGCTCGATATATAAAAAATTATTTGGATTTTTCAATGATATCATTGATGAAAAAATAGGAGCCTGCCAAGTACAATAGGGCGAAAGTTTCGCCCTAATATTAAGGTGGATTATTTTCCTTCGAAATCAACGAGTGTAAAACAATTAATACCAGCTTGAGTTAATTTGGTTTTACCTTGTAAATCAGGTAAGTTGATAACAAAAGCGGCATCTTCTGCAATACCACCACATCTCTGTATTAATTTTGCTGTTGCTGCAACTGTGCCACCCGTAGCCAACAGATCATCAATTATCAATACGCGCTCTCCAGAATTGATCGCATCGGAATGAATTTCGAGCGTATCTGTACCATATTCAAGTTGATATTCTTCTTTAAATACATGGCGAGGTAGCTTATTTGGTTTTCTAACCGGCACAAAACCAACACCTAAAGCTAACGCAATGGGTGCAGCGAAGATAAAGCCTCGCGCTTCAGTACCCACAACTTTATCGATTTTTTTATCTTTATAATGATCAATTAATAGATCAACAGAAGTCTTAAACGCGATAGGATCTTCTAATAAGCTGGTAATATCGCGAAATAAAATGCCTTTTTTAGGGTAGTCTGGAATAGTGATAATACTGTTTTTAATCAGTGTAAGTTTTTCTTGTATATGAGTCATGTTAGATGTTCTCTACATTTTTCTATAACAATGGCTAATCTTCTATTATATACCTTTGCGCTCAATGCTGGCAATAATCAATGAGTCTTTAGCACTTTAGTAACTATCATTTTATTCATATCTAATACTCAATATTTTATTAAGTAAAGATTATGTAAATTTAGACATTTTGGAAATTTTATTCGTACAGTTGTTTTAATTAACTGCTACAAACACACTTAGTTAAACTAATAATCTTGATTATTTTATTATATTGAAAAATCTAAGCAATTTACTTGTTAAATAATTGAGTGATATATTTTGTAAAATTAACTTACGAACTAATAAATGATAACCAAACACTATTTTTCTTTTTCTTTATAAATAATTTATACATCATTTATAGCTATTTATTTTTTTGTTATGATCGCCTATGATAGACGAACCTATTAATAGCTTGCCTATTAGAAGAGTGATCTATTATTTTCTTTGTGGTTCAATACATTGTCATAGATCTAAATTAGTTGTAATAATTAGGTTATCAAGTTATATCATCAACTAATTGAAAATGTGTCAAATTTAATAGAAATTGACTACAATCGAAAATAATATGTAAATCTAACGAAATGATTTCAATATTATAATTGATTTTGACATAACTTCTCGTAATTTGATTAATATAATGAGCAGTATATATGCATTATTTGTATTGATGATATCAAAATGTATGTTACAAATTATCAGTAATTTTTTTAACAAATATTCAAAGTAATATAACTAAAATTTAAAATTATTGTTAATAATAAAAACATGTTCCAATAATTTTTTGTAAATGGCTTTTTTACAATTTTTTGCAATTAAATACAAAAAATAGACAGTTTAATTAACAAAAAGATGATAATTGCACAAATTTTTCACAAAAATAAAATTATAAGGTTAATTATCAAAAATAAGTTGTTGCTTAGCTTTTTATGGTTATTTTTATCCAAAAAATAAGGTTAAACCTTAATTTGTTTGATGTCGGTATTGCTTAATTCAAATAAGTGATAGGTTTATGAATTTAGCTTTAGTAATTGAACTTTAATCTCCATTACTCTATGGATATCTTAAAAAGATTAAAAAATTCATAGTAGTTTTGGGTGTTAAGCACCTGTGGAAGTTATTTTTTATTTGGTAATTTATATTGAAAGTGGTGTGACGTTTATCGTAAAAACATCAATGAAAACAATGTTAATTTAAACAGTTTGCTATTATAAAAATTAATTTATGAAAACATTAACAGCAATTTTATCAATTTTTATATTTATTATTGCTATTAGCTATTTAAGTTGGTGGAGTACTGAAAATAAAGGTTTTATAACTCCAAATAACCGACAAAAACTAGTGCAGACTTGCTTCGAAAATGTAAATACTATGATTGAATCTTGTTTTAGCCAATGTTCAATGCATTTTGATCGTTTTAATTTGGATTTAAAAAATAAAGAAAATGATATTGAACGTTTGCTGGAAACTCAAAATAGTATACAAAACTACTTGGAAATTGAGAGAAATAAAATTAGCTGTTTAATTAGTCCAAATCATAAATATTGGACTAAATTAACAGAACCAATCAAATATGAGAAAACTACTTTAAGTAATCACAATATCATATCAGAATTATTTCCAGCTAAATTTAGCTTGTACCAAGATTATAATCATATACTCTATTGGTTAATTGAGGATAATACCATAATTGGTTCAGAGTTTTATTCAATAGATAAAGGCATTGAAAATCCATTCTTTGCTGATAAAGTATCAATAGGTAATAATTTTACCTTACTTAATCATGATAAGCAGATCCATTCAAAAGAGAAACTATATAGCAATAATATCAAAATTAATCTTGATTATCTTTCCCCATTTTGGAAAGTACTCTATTATTTTGAAATAAAATCTTTAACTTACTCTTATGCGTTTTTTATTTTTTTAATTATTTTGTTTACTATATTACTTATTCTGACAATTATATATTTTTATCGAAAATACTTTCAAACCTTATGTAAGGCTGAGCCAAAACTAAATTTAGCAGATCAACTTTCCCACGAGTTTAAGATCCCTTTAACTAATATCATACTATATAGCGAAATATTAAAAGAAAAATTAAGTAATGAACCTTGTCAACTCATTGATTATATCGATGTTATTATTTGCGAAAGTAAAAGGTTAACACGGTTAGTCCAAAATGTTTTGACTTTTAATAAGATGATAAAACTGAATATAAAGTCTGTAAATATAACAAAGCTTGTTCGACAAGTTTATTCTACATTTAAACCAGTTTTTGACAGTAAATCGTTACAATTCAATCTAATTATAAACTCTAAAAAAGAGTGTTTTATCGATACTGATGAAGATAGTGTTGTGCATATAATCTGCAATTTTCTAAATAATGCTGAAAAATATGCATCGGATGGTAAAAAAGTTGATTTAGTATTAAATAAACAAAAAAGTAAAATTGTGGTTACTGTTCGTGATTATGGGAAAGGTATTCCTAATCATTTATTAGAACAGATGTTTAGACCATTTTATAGCATAAATTTATCATCTGCAGAAGAATATTCTGGCACAGGTATTGGACTTACAATTGCTAAGCAATTAGCAAATAATTTGAATGCAACTATTGAAGTAACTAATCAAAAACCAGGTGTTGCTTTCTCATTGATTTTGACGGAGTAAACATGAAGATTCTAATTGCTGAAGATGATAAAAATATTCGTACGGTGATTGCGGATATTTTAAAACAAGAAGGCTATAAAGTTATAGAAGCCGCCAATGGTAAAATTGCTTTGAAATTATTCAAGCAGAGCCTCCCTGATTTTATTATTTTGGATATCATGATGCCAGAGCTTGATGGTTATTCAGTTTGCCGTGAAGTTCGTAAATCTGACGAAGATATTCCAATTTTATTTTTGTCAGTTAAAAATGAAGAGATAGATAGAGTAATTGGTTTAGAACTAGGTGCAGATGATTATATGGGCAAACCATTTGGCGTTCATGAATTACGGGCTAGAATTAAAACTATAGTTAAACGTTGCTTAAAATCCAAGCAATCTAGTCAACTCGTTAATGATTTTTTTCCTTTTGGGGATTTAAAAATCTATCCCGTTGAATTATGTGCTAAGCGTAATAATCAGATTATCGAACTTTCATTACGTGAAATCAGAATATTAGAATGCTTATATCAGCATAAAAATCAAGTTGTGACTCGAGACACGTTATTTGATTATGTTTGGGGATATGATTACTCGCCAAATAGTCGAACTATAGATCAACACATTTCTAAATTGCGCAAACAAATTGAAATTAATCCTTTAAACCCTTGTTTGATTAAAACAATTCATGGTATTGGTTATAGGTATTAAAAGCATTGGTTCTGTATGCAATTCAATAGATCCAATATGTTTGGGAATTTATCCTATGGATTTTTCCTAATTTTCTATATTCAATTTTTGCCTATCTTTAGTTCTTACAGGGCTTAGAGCGGCATAAATAAACTTCAAGAACTCAAACTATAATGTTTTTGGGGAAGAAAATAGGGTAATCATTAAGTTTATCCTAGTTATGCTATTAAATTTCATTAAGATCAATTCTTGCTTCCTTTGTTTGATAAATTGCTATAAAAACAACAGTGATAGGTAGTAAGCATCGTTTTTCAATAAAATCTATGGTGATGATAGCTTTTGCTTTATGTGATTTAATAATCATAAAATAATCTAGCTGACTATCAAAAACTCACAGTTATTCATCCAAAAGTCTAAAAACAAACTAATACAGGGTGATAAAATTGATTGCTAAATGGCTTAATATCCAATCTAATAGTAAAGTCGAAGTAAATTAACTATTGAAAGTAAATCTTTCTAGATGAAATTAATTGATTTAATTTGTCTTATTTATGTTTTATTTGGATCTAACAGGTTATTAAAAGGAATAATTAGATGAAAAAGTTAACTGCCATTATGGCATTATTGCTTTGCTCGGGACTTGCTCAAGCTCGTACTTATGATGAAATCATCAGCTCAAAAACAATTCGAATTGGTGTGCCTGCTGATTATGCACCACTTGCTTTCTATGATAATCAAGATTCGTTGGTTGGTTTTGATATTGATATGGCAAAAGATTTAGCTAAAAAATTAAATGTTACACCTGAATTTTATATTACAAGCTGGCCCACACTTTCCCAAGATTTAGCTGCTGATAAGTATGATGTTGCAATGGGTGGCGTGACCTATACCAAAGATCGTGCAGCTAAATTTTTACTATCTGACCAAGTTGTTCCTAATGGTAAGATTGCGTTAGCCGCATGTGATATGGCACCTCAATTATCAAATTTAGACGCGATTAACCAACCCAATGTTAAAGTTGTCGTTAACCCTGGAGGGACCAATGAAAGCTTTGTTAATCAAAATATTCATACTGCACAAATCATTCGTGTAAAAAATAATATTGATAACCTTCAAGCGTTACGAGATAAAACCGCTGATATGATGGTGACAGATCTGATTGAAGGTCATTATTATGAAAACAAAGAGCCTAATGTCTTATGTTTAGCGACAGTTAAGCCATTTGAAGGTACCGAAAGTTATAAAGCTTACATGGTACAGTTGAATAATAAAAAATTAATTGATGAAATTAATAATTGGTTACCAAATTCAAATAAAGAACAACTTGCAATAAAATGGGGTGTCGTTACGCATCTTAATTAATCATTAAATTTACTTCTTTCAGTTGATAGCGAAGGTTATAAAAATAAAGTGAAATTCAGCTTTAAATCTCTGTTTTAAGCTGAATAACTTTTTCGTTGTTTGTGTAATTTTGGCAATATCATTATAAGGGTGATACAAGTATGAATTATCATGATTTTTTAGTTATTGCATTTAAATTACTGGTTGTTTTTATTTGTATAATTTTATTTTTAAAAATAACCGGCAAAACTTCGTTATCTCAAATGTCGAGCATTGATTTTATCGGTAATATGATTTTAGGTGGTATTGCTGGTGGTATTATTTATAATCCTAAATTAACAGTATTTGATTTTTTAGTGGTATTGTTGATGTGGACAACTATTATGTATACCTCTAATTATCTAAAGAAAAGAAGTCAAAATGCAAAAGCTTTTATTGTCGGTAATCCAATCATATTAATGGATAAAGGTAAAATTAAGTTAGATGCTTTTGCTGGTGTAAATATTGATTTTGCTAGCTTTGCAGTATTATTAAGGATGAAAAATATTTTTACTATTAATGCTGTTGAAAAAGCAATTCTTGAGCCTAATGGTCAGTTAACTATTGTGAAAAAGGGTGATAAAGATATATCTGTTATTGTTCTTGAAAACGAAAAACCCAATGATGAAGCATTACAATCGATTGATAAAAATGAAGATTGGTTGAAAGCCAAATTGAACGAGCAAGGCTATACCAGCTATGAAGGATTATATTGCGTTGAATATTATGATAAACATCTATTTATTATTCCCGTTGAATCGGTCAAGCAATAAAAATTAACAGTGGCGTTTTTAAACTGAGTTTTTGTTTGAATAAACCTTAACCTTATAGTGAAGGTTAAGGTATTTTAACCGATAATGTTCTGAAAATTGTAGATAATTATTGATATAACGGTGAGGTATTTAGCGATCGTGTAATAAAACTTTCTACCGAAAAGTTATTAAGTTTTGATTGTATTTCTTGCGCTTGCTGCTGTGAGTGACATAAGCTAAATACACAAGCTCCAGTACCTGTCAGTTTGGTCGGCGCAAATTGCGATAGGTAGCTAATAATTTGATGTACTTTAGGATAACGTTTACCGACAATATTTTCGCAATCATTGCTGAACGCCTCGAATGGTTGAGAAAGCAGTTGCTCAATAGTGCGAACAGGGGTATCACGTTTTAGTTCAGGATCATTAAAGATTTCGACTGTCGAAATCTCAATATTTGGGTAAGTAATTAAATACCAATTTTCTTGATAATCAACAGATTGTAGCTGGTCACCAATTCCCTCAGCAAATGCTGCATGCCCATAGATAAAAATAGGCACATCTGCACCAAGCTTTCGTCCTAGATTAATTAATGTTTCAATTGGTAAAGCGAGTTGCCATAACTCATTGAGCGCAACTAATACTGTGGCTGCATTTGATGAGGCGCCACCTAGCCCTCCACCCATAGGTATTTTCTTGTTGATGGTAATATCAATGCCTAGATCGAGGCGTTGAGTATAGTTTTTTAAACACTGTGCAGCAATAACGATTAAATTTTTATCATAAGGAACGTTATCAAAAGGCGTTAATAAATTAATTTTATTATCTTTACGCAAGGTAAAAGTGAGAGTGTCGCATAAATCAATAAATTGAAACAGAGTTTGTAAATTATGGTAATTATCTGGACGACGACCAGTTATATATAAAAATAAATTCAGTTTTGCAGGCGATAACCACTGTTTCATTATTATTACCTATTATCGTAAGATCCAATTACTAATTTTTAAACGAATTAGCTCATCATTATGATTTAGCTCAATTGACGAAGGTAGATCAATTTTCTTATTTTTAAAAGTATACGTTGAGTAACTTGGAATCTTTAACTGCCATTTATTATTATTCTGTATAAATTCAGTCGCGGTTAATCTGCCTGATTTATCTAATTTATCGGCAGAACTATTATTAGAATAACCTTTTAACCAATTATGAAGAGAGTTTAATGGAATATTAACGTTAGACACCTTACTCATCAAATCTTCGATATTATTGCCATTGTAGTTATTACCATCTTTATCAATAAGTTGTGCATAATTAGGTTCTACTTTTAGGCTCAATATGCTAGTTCCAACAGGTGTAGTCAATTTTATGTCGAAACGATCATCTGATTGTTGGTTAATTAAAAAGCGACCATAACTACGGGTTTTGTTGCTGAAATGAGCAATACTTCCATTAACTTGAAACGTATTTATCTGTTCAAGATCGTGCTGATGATTTTGCCATTGGTTTACAATAGATGTCGAGTTTTGTTGTTTGCTGACTTGGCAAGCGGTCATAAACAAAGATAAAACGATAATAAATAGATAATTGATTTTAGTCATGAATTAGCCCATTAAAATTGCCTAATATAAATTTATTATAACTGAAAATCGTTAGAATAAGAAAAAGTAACTGTAATTAAACTTTATTGTTTTTTTATGTATAATAAAAACAACAAAACGCTTAATAATAACGTTATATCACTCATAATAGAAAAAAAGCAATGTCAATTACAATATTAGGTGTTAACCATAAAACTGCACCACTTTCGTTAAGGGAAAAAATCGCTTTTCCCAATGAAATTGTGGATAAAGCATTATATAGCCTTTATCAACATCCTTTAGTTGAAGGGTGTGTTATTGTGTCTACGTGTAACCGCACAGAAATCTATTTAGGTTACGAGCATGATACTGATTTTCTAAAATTAAAACAGTCTGTTGAGATTTGGTTAGGTCAATTTCATCATGTTGATATAGCTCAGTATCAAAACGCCATTTATTGGTATGAAGGTCGACAAGCGGTTGAACATTTGATGTCGGTTGCAAGTGGCATCGATTCCATGATTATTGGTGAACCACAAATTTTAGGACAAGTTAAAACTGCGTATATGCAGGCGCAAAAAAATCATTGTTTGTCGTTAACATTAGAAAAATTATTTCAAAAAATTTTTCATGTTGCCAAAACTGTTCGTAGTGAAACTAATATTGGTGCTAATACTGCTTCTGTTGCTTATGCTGCTTGTTTAATTGCTAGAAATCTTTTTACTGATACTCCACAATTAAATGTGATGTTAGTTGGGGCAGGAGAGACCATCGAGCTTATTTCTCGGTACTTAAAACCGCATGGTTTTAATCATGTTATTGTTGCAAATCGTACCCGTGAAAAAGCATTAAAACTTGCCTCGCTAATTGATGCAGAAATTATTTCATTACCAGATATTGCCAATCGACTTAAAGATGTTGATATTGTAATCAGTTCAACGGCAAGCCCTTTACCTATTATTGGTAAAGGCATGGTTGAGCGGACATTGTTAGCAAGAAATAACCGCAAAATGTTATTTATAGACTTAGCTGTTCCTCGTGATGTAGAAGAAGAGATTAATCAACTTAACCATGTTCATCTTTATACCATTGATGATCTCCAAAAAACGGTTGAAAGTAATTTACAGCAGCGCTCAATTGCGGCTAAGCAGGCACAATATATTATTCAAGAACAAGCTGAACAATTTATCGATTGGCTTAAAGCTAGGCAGGCTGTTAATTTTGTTAAGCAATATCGTAATAATGCCGAACATATTAAGAAAGAATTAGAATATAAAGCACTCAATGCCATTAAGCAAGGTGCCAATATAGATGAAGTTTTTGCTGAATTTTCGCATAAATTAACGAATAAACTTATTCATGCACCAACGCAAACCTTGCTACAAGCAGCGACACATGATTGTGATGATTGCTTTAAAGTATTAAGTAAAGGTTTAGGTTTGAAAGAGCATTAATCAGTTTCTGATCTCGATTGATAAATATCATCACTCTTCAAATTCGGTTATCGCTGCTGACTAAATTTTGAATTGAATTTTCTCATGATTTCATTGAGATGATCAAATAAAAAGTAACCCTTGCTAATAAAGTTAGTAATGGCTGAATTATATTTTGTAAAAAATAATTTTTAATATCTAACCTATTGATTAAGATAGGTAAAATCTTTGCTTGCCTAAACTAATTATATTTTTATTAACAATAAAACATAACCATTATATTAAATCAGTCAATTTTATTTTTATTGTCTATTGCTTCACGGTGTCTTGTAATCGACTTAAACTCGGAGTAGCATTTTCAACATTGTATTGAAAACAAAATTTTTAATTTTTTAATCATTCAAACGAGATGTTGCTATGAAAATGTGTATTGCTTGTGGCATGCCAATGACAACTATTGGTGATTATCCATTGCACGATATGTCTAAAAATTATTGTAAACACTGTGCACATCAAGATGGTAGTATGAAATCGTTTGACGAAAAATGGCAAGAAGTCACATTACGTTATGCAAAAAATCACAATATAGATTATTCTGTTGCTAAGCAAACCGCTTATATAATCTTAAAAAAACTTCCAGCATGGAAACGTCGGTAATAGTTGGAATTTTAGGCAACTAAAACAGTTTGTAAGAATAACTGTTGCAGATATTGTAAAGCTTAGTATAATGCCAACGTTTACTTCTTTACACATTAAGTGCCAGTGTGGCGAAATTGGTAGACGCAGCGGATTCAAAATCCGCCGCCCTTAAAAGCGTGTCGGTTCGAGTCCGACCACTGGCACCAAGCTAGCTAATATCACTCCAGTTAAAAATTGATTTATATTTAAAAACTATTTCGAACAGGTCTATCAATTCGCTTTTTTATCAATCAACTTTCACCAATATTAAATCAAATCAAGTACAATATTGAATACACAGACAGGTACATTGGCTTCAATAATGGCATGCATCGGTAATATGGCTTTAATGCCTTTATATATTAAGGTTAATAAGCATGACAAGAACCTTACTGACTTAAGTCTATTTTTATACTTTCTCGCAATTTTAGTTAAATAACTTATAAGCAGAAATTAATAACTTTCATATAGTAATAACATTCCCTATTAATTTACCATTCTTTACAAATAATCGCCGTTAATCGGTAGTTAAATTTTACTAAGATGCTATACTTTGAGCGTTAAATTAATCGTTTAGTTTTTTTGCGCACCAAAATGGAAAAGTGTAAATAAAACAAAAAGTTGTTTAAAGGATTGTGCGTTATGCTTTATAAAGACACAAGGCATTGGCAGCCTTACGTCAAAAATCTATATCAACACACCTTAGTTGATTTATTACACCTAAAGCTTAATTTAAAACTTAGTTTAGTATTCGATTTAGTCCCTCGTTTTCTGCTCAAATTAAAGTGTGATTGCGTATCTAATTTTAGGCAGAGGTTGCTATGTGGTTTAGTATCGCACGTTCGCCAACCCAGCTCCCAACATCATTGTCGACGACAGCTATCATTGGTTAATCTTCCGCCATATATTGTTTTCAATATAAAGCGCTATTTAGCGTTAATACTGTTGTTAATATTGCCCTATACCACTACTACTCAAGCGCTATCGGCCGTTACAGTGCAGGTAATTAATGGTAATGAACCTTATTTGACTCTTGATAATGGTATAACTAAAATTACCACTAGTGATGGGTTGCTTGGTATTACCTTATCCGATGGTACGCGCATCACTCCAGCTAATAACACATCAAGCAAAGCTAAACCAATAATACTCCCAGAACTTAACCAGAGCTTTGCCGATATTGATATGTTGGTACCTACCGATGCCGATTCCATTGACTTAAGTGCTTTTATTGGCGAACCTTATCATTATTGGGGGGATGATGATGGTGATGGCCAGGGTGCTAATGGCGTTACAATTACGGGTAGCTTAAGTGTCAATATTACTAATAAATATCTGTTTCAAAGTAATCGTAATGAAATATTAAATATCTGTGATGCGCCTTACTCATTAGAATTAACTAGTACTGATGTTAGTTTAACTACGCAGTATGGGGTACCAAATAATCGTAGTTTCGCGGGTAGTAGTGCCACTTATTATATTAATTCTAAAGGTACTCCGACCATTTGTGCCATTAGACCAACTACAGATTTGATGAGCTATCCTGAAAATTTATACGGTCCGACCAATATCTGGGATTTGTATAAAGGTTTTTTTGTACAATCAACTGAGCCAGCAAGCTACAGTCGTAATTTTCCTACAACCGGTGCTGATGAACTATCTTTTTATATTGACTTAGGTGGTATTGATGTCGCATCATTAACGTGGCCACCCGTTTCTCATGGTGAGATTACCGCCAATATGATAACAGATCCAAATTTTCCATATTATATTCAAGTCACTCTCAATGGTCCGACGGCAACAATCGCCCAACAGAATTCAGCATCGCCAGGTTCTATTGCTACTCCTAGTTTACCACAAACCTTTGAAATAGTCGGTTATGATAGTAATAATATAGCGGTATTAAAATATGGTTTTGTATTAAAGCAGTGGTTTATCCTGCGATTCAGTAAAGGTGTTTCCTTTGTGAATCAAAATTCCTGGTGTTCAGCAATGATAGGCTATCGTATGCCAAAGATAAAAGATTTAACAAACGCCACCGGAGGATCCTGGACTGGTGGGGTACCATCATCAGTAACAGGTAACTATTCAAATCGTAATATTGGTGCAGGTTTGATCCCTGAATGGGGAAATAACCTGAATAATTATTCTTACGGCTCTATTTGGGCAATTGACAATGACAATTCTCAAAGCTTTATTGTTAAGACTACCGATGGTAGTGTTCTCGCTCGAGGCGACGGTCCTCGCAACTTTTATTTTGGGGTTTGCGCTTATCCTTAATCTTCAAATTACTGGAAGGCAATAAGAGGTAATTAAGGCTAAGCTGCCAATGTAAAGTCGCAGCGGCAGGGGTAACCCGAGCCGACAGAGTTGGTGAGCAAAAATGGACGATACGAGTAATTTGGGGGAAGGGCACATAAACCGCTCTTTACTCGGGCGTTTTCACCGAAAATAAAACGTTACAAACCAAGCAACGTCCGAAATTTTATCCCATTTAAATTCCATAAAATCTATTCAGAACTTTAATAAACAAGCGGGTGATATATTTTCGAATAGAAAATAATCCGTTATATTTCAAAGATATCTGACTATTTAAAGGCTATTAGCGTTTATTATTTATGGTATTATTTACATTTCTTTACAAATAATTCGGCTGAATGAGTGACTTTTTTTTATCATAGCCTTATAATTCCAAAAAATTAAGCTTATTTGAGCTTGATTTATAGCCATTTAACATAAAAAATCAAATAAAATAACAGATTAGTTGACGGATGGAACGCTATGCAGTATAATTATAGACACCAGACACCAGACACCAGCGCTGGCAAAACAATGTTTTAAAAACTCCCCAATCTCTCTTTAGGTTAAAGCTTAATTCAACTCTTACTTCTACACTTAACTTATTTCATCGAAGCAAGGTAACTCACCATCGTTTTTCAGCAATCAGAGTAAGCAAAAGATGTACATTTAGTTTAGCGTTATGCTATCGCTTAATTAAAGCGATAAATTTAAGGTTAATCTTACGTCCAACCCTGTTTTTTACGCAAATTCAAGCATCAGGCCCGTTATCTAAACTGGCTTTAGCATCGATACCATGGTTATTATTGCTGTATGCCGCTACGACTCAAGCATTGTCGGCAACGACGGCGCAAGTCATTCATGGTAGTGCGCCCTATTTAACTTTTGATAATGGTAAGACTAAAGTCACCACGACTGAGGGACTGTTAAGTATTACTTTATCCGACGGTACACAATACACACCTTCAACCAACCCTTCAACTGTAACACCAATCGTCTTACCTGATGCAGATCAGAGTTTTGCTGATATAGGGATGTTGGTTCCTACTGATACTAATTCCGTCGATTTAAATACTCTTATTGATTCAAATTATAATTATTGGGGAGATGATGATGGTGATTCTGATGTTACAGCTACAGGCAGTCTAAGTTTGTCTATTGTTGATAAAAATAATAGAACTGTATCACGAAATACTGTACCAATGTATTGTAACGCGCCTTATAAAGCTACATTAACTAGTACCGAAAGCACATTGACCACTCGTTATGGCTTTCCTAATAGCATTAAGTTCGGTGCAGGTAATGTTAGCTATTATTTTAATCCTAAAGAATCACCAGGGGTTTGTTTTGCTAAACCGAGTAATTTGGTATATAACATAGGTATCTATGCAGGTCCCGAAAATATCTGGCATTATAATAAAGGTTTCCTAACTCAAACAGCTACACCATCATCTTATAGTTCAAATTTCCCGACTACTGGAGCTAATGGTTTGTTCTTTGATTTAGATATTAGCAATACTGATCAGGCATTAACTTGGGAGCCGGTTTCTCATAGTGGAATTACAGCGACGATGACTAATTCAACGAATACTAGTGTTCGCGTTACCTTAACTGGTCCTGCTGCAACCTCATCACAATGGAGTTCTCGAGAGCCGGATAAAATAGCTAAACCATCTTTACCCCAGACATTCGAGTTAGTTGGTCGTGACAGTAGTGGTAACGCTGTCGCTAAATATGGATTTGAATTAAAGCAGTGGTTTGTCAATCGTGGAACCGTTATGGGAAATTACAACGACCAACTATCTTGGTGTAAAAATATAGGTTATCAACTTCCTAATATAAGGGATTTAACCAATGCTGTTTATCCATCAGATGACGATATAATTACTGCTACACCTGTATCATCGGGGAATTATTTCCAACGACACATCGGGGCCGGTCTTTTTTCTGAGTGGGGTTATATGCTATATTACACTAATGCTAACTTTTATTGGTATTATTGGACTAACGACAAATACTCCCATGGTGACTACTGGTATTATGCGCACGGCGACTACGGACTTATTCATTGGGTAACGCCTGCAGGTTTGTACTACGGGATTTGTGCTTCAGAACTCAAACCTTAGTTCTTATTTTGGGGGGGAGAGTAAAATAGCGTAGATTTTCCAAAACTTTATGATGTCGAAACTTAACCCATTCGCCTCGATTGAGGCGAATGGGTTGTGTGTTTATCGCAAGAAAGTTGAGTAGCGGGGATAGAAGGTCCTAAATTCCGCTTAAAAATTATTAAATGATCAAAACCACGATTTTAAAGACTAAAATAAATTTTTTAGGAAAAATAATCTTAATTTTAAAGATTTATAATGGAAATATATTCATTTAAAAAAGTAACTAACTGATTATATTTTAGATATTTCTTACAAACGTTAACGTTATTGAGTGAAAAAAGTGTTGCATTGTGTTTCTTCAGTTATTTTACTTTTTACATCGTTTTAGATGAACGACTAAAAATCAACCTAAATCAATAAAATTAATCAATTAATCAAATGATTAATTGATATGGTTGTCACATGGGTATTATAATTTTCTACAGATCAAAACGATAATTTAAATTTGTTAAAGTTAAGATCACAAAATACATTTTCCACAGAATTCTATTTTTACACGAAGATAAGTAAAATATCACGAGCTTTCGTGCGATCGTTTTTCCTATTCTTGCGTCAATCTTTTTATCAAACCAAATTATCCTGACAGATCTTTTTAGTGCTATTGCTTGTTTTTTGCTTGTAACTTCCTATTTTAGCCAAGCGTTAACGTCTAGAACATCAAATTAATTCTTAAATTATGGATAGTACATAAGAGGTAATAAAGGCTAAGCTGCTAATGTAAAATTGCTGCGGAAAGGGTAACCCGAACCGACAGAGTTAGTTAGCAAAAATGGATGGTGCGAGTAATTTGGGGAAGATCACATAAACCTCTCTTTACTCGGGCGTTTTCACCGAAAAGAAAACGTTACAAAACAAGCAACGTACGAAATTTCAATCCATCTAAATTCCATAAA
>NZ_LZGO01000071.1:0-12502 GCF_001690235.1 Gilliamella sp. wkB292 | reverse complement strand
ATTATATAAGCTGATTGATTATAGATCCTTAAAAAATTACCCTCATCAATTAAACTCAAAAATCCAATGCGACTACTAATCGTTAATTTTTTGGTAAGAGTGATGCTCATTTTTTATTCCAAATTTTTGGCATAATGACGCAGCTTGCGTCATTATGCCGGTTACAAGGTTACAGGGTTACAATTTTCAACAAACACTTAAACTATATTAGTGCTGTTACTTTTGAATTTATGATATTTATTATGATTGTTATCACTTTATTTGTTGCAATACCTTAACGATAAAATCTGTGATAATCATTTTTACTATCCCCGACAAGCAACAGTTATATTGCTACTTTCAATTCTACGCCAGCCAATAAAACCATCGTGTGAATGAACAATAAATTGAGTTTGTCCATCAATATGTGAATCAGAGGACCAATAATCTATATTTATACGCCATCCAGAGTTTGGATAAGAATTTTCGTCCGCCCATCCCCATTCACTCAATACTGTTCCATCAATAGATCTGGTATAGCTATTTGATAAAAAGCTGTCATCTGGTTTAGAGCCTGCACCAACTTGTAAATTGATCAATGGCGAATTAGTTAATTCTTTCCGTGTAACAACATTTTGTATACCGTTACAACGATTTTGTGCTTGTTGCCAACTACCAACAAAATCACCTTGTGGAACAATCCACAGTGCAGTTATTTCGAAACTATAATCATGGGTGACTTTCTCATCTCTTTTTAAAATCGCACGAGCAGTAACTTTTCCTGAAGGTTTTTTATATAACGTGATAAAACCATTTTTATCAATATCAACAATATCCTTACTATGATTAGATAGTATCATATACTTATAATCAGTTTGTGAACCAGTCATTAGAAGCTGAAACTTAGCATATCGAAAACCTGTAGTTGGAAAAGTTTTACCTGTTGATAAATTGCTAGGCTTAAATCCACCTAAATCAGGCAAATAATCTACTGAATAACCGCCACCGGTTTTATTGTTACGTTGCGCATAATTCGGGCTATTCCAAACATAAACACCATCATTTGAAATATCAATGCCATCCCACTTATTATTTGGATAAATAATAGCTGAATTTGGTTTAGCTGCACAAAGTTCTGATTTGGGAGCGATTTTATAACGTTTTACTATTGGCACATAATCACTTTCCCGAGGGATACCATATTTAGAATAGGTCTTCACCTGTGTTGTAATCTCAAGCGTTAGTGGCATCGGATAACTACTTCCACACCCCATCGTGTTACTAGTATCTGTAATTAATTTTCCATTACCGTCATACCACTGTTTACTGGTAAATGAGAGTAAAAATGGCTTTGATATATCTATCCCATCACCATCTTTATCCGCATAATTTAATGTGTTATCCAATGAATTATAGTAAAAATTCTTAACGATAAAATTTGCTGGGCTTAAATCACCACTAAATTCCTTAACTTCATTGCCCTTAATGTTATTACTTGCTTCACTGTAAAAAACACCATTAACCGTAAATCCTTGTTTATTCGCTGCCAAATCGATATTTATCACTTCCGGTGCACTGCCCTCTATCGCTTTTGCTGTCGTTGTGCTTAATGCTTGGGCTGGGTGAATCGTCAATAAAATAAAAAATATGAATAATGAGCGTTGCGCTAATTTCGATTGAATTGATTTAAAATAATCTATTACATATAAATTATTTAACGAAATAATGCTCGAAGAGTGTTTGAAGTGATATAAAAATTTTAAAGATGAAATAAAAGAGTTAAAAAACGATAAGTGCGAGGATAATTCGCTGGCGTGATGACTTTTTGTTCCTAGACTATTTAATAATGCCCGATGCCCGATGCCCGATGCCCGATGCCCGATGCCCGATGCACGATGCCCGATGCCCGATGCCCGATGCCCGATGCCCGATTAAGACCATATTTTAACATATTTTTACTACTCCTTGTAGCTAATTTCAATAACTTTTTCAAAAAATACAATATATTAGCTTTTATATATATCATCTCATGCAACGCATTTATGCGCGATAATATCAAAAATTCAATCTAATAGTAAAATAGAATAATGAAATTGTAATGTGTATTTATGTAAATGTTTGTTAAGAATGATTAACACCTAAAACAATCAACCCTAAATAAATGATTTATTTTTATCACTAATTACATCAATCCTATTATGATCGACCTATTTTAAACGATGTTTAGCAATAAAACTGGTAGCTTTATTTTTTTAAATCAAACAAATTTTTATATAAATGCTTCAATGCCATAATCGGGTGATAAATTATCATTCTTGGACCAGAAAATCGCATCACTTGTTTAATTTTTTGTTGGTAATCTTTACGATAACAATGCCTAGGACATTTTTCGCAAGTTGTTTTATTTTCTCCAAAGCGGCATAAGATTAGTCTTCGCATCGCATATTGCAATAGATCATCACATTCATTACACAATTGATGCTTTTCAGTATGATGTTTTTTGTGGCAATATAAATGAATCATTACCTTAATCGTTGCTTTTTCTTGCTGTATTTTAGGACCAGTATTATTGGCTACCATAATCAAAATATACGCTAATATAAAAAGTGGTAAAATAAAGTTAATTATCAATTATAATCACAAGGATTTGTTACAATGGCAAGAATTATTAATAAAGATACCATAGTTTGTATGTCTCTTTCTGCTAGACCGAGCAATTTTGGTACTCGCTTTCATAATTTTCTGTATGAAAAACTTGATCTCAATTATATTTATAAAGCATTTACAACCAATAATTTAAAAGATGCTATTTATGGTATTAAAGCATTAGCCATTCGCGGTTGCGCAATTTCAATGCCTTATAAACAGGCGTGTATTGAGTTTATCGATGAATTAGATGTTTCAGCAAGTTCAATCCAGTCAGTCAATACAATTGTTAATACCAATTATCATCTAACCGCTTATAACACTGATTATATTGCTGTAGCTAAACTTATTGAAGAAAATCAGATAGAAAATACCACGCCGTTTGTACTAAAAGGGAGTGGCGGTATGGCCAATGCCGTTATTGGTGCGTTTTACGATAAAGGCTTTAAAAACGGTATTATTGCAGCACGAAACCAACAAAAAGGACAAGCACTAGCAAAACGCTATGGTTATAAATGGGTAAAAGATGAAACCGAAGTTCCTACTGAACAAGCAAAATTAATTATTAATGTCACCCCTATTGGAATGCAGGGAGGTATCGAAGCTGATCAATTATCTTTCCCTACGTCAATGATTGAACAAGCCGAAATTGTGTTTGATGTAGTCGCATTACCTGTTGAAACGCCAATGATTAAATACGCAAGCAAATTAAACAAAACAATAATTTCTGGCGCAGATGTAGCTGTAATCCAAGCACTTGAACAATTTGTATTGTACACAGGAATTAGACCTGAAAAGGAGCTAGTTGAACAAGCCGCAGACTTTGCTAGAAGAGGTTAAACATCATTGTTAGATTTATTCCACCGAAACAATCGGTGGAATATAATTCAATTTCTTATAACATTGCCTGATGCAGTTTGTGATAAACAGAAAGCAATTTTTGATGCATTGTAAATTGTTCAAGATCGTTATTTGACATATTAGGATCGTTAAATAAATCCGTTAACCCAAAAAACTTTTTCTCACCATTGGCATATTGCCACATTTGATCAACACAATTTTTGCCATACATTTTATTAAATGCGTCTTGATAATTATCGAACTGTTTTTTATCCCGATCGATGATAAAACTGACTAATGTTTGCAGACAACGATAGGCATGATTTCGTTCTGAAGTAAAAATTGATTCATTCATTTCAATTGTCCAATCGATCCATGTTTGTGCTTGAACTAAATCTTTTGCGGCTAATGCTAACATTGCTTTTAACTCTCCAACACGTAAAGTTAGCCATGCATTATCTTTACCTGTTGCAATACCAAGTAATTCACGAACGCGAGCAAAATCATCTAACCCCTGCTCATCTAACTGCTCTATAATTGCCAAATACTGTTTTGCTGTTAGCTTTTTATTCGGTAAAGATAAAATCAGATCTCTAAACCCAATTGCCATATTATTATTAGCAATTAAAAGATCTTCAGGCGGATAGATTTCTGACATGCCCACAGCCAAAATGCGACAGGCATAAACACCAAGATGTTCATAGTCCATGATAAGAACCTCTGTTTTGTGTCGAGCAAAAATCGCCATAAGGTTATCAAACTCTTGTTCTGTCGTTCCAGAAAAATCCCAGTCAACAAACTCATAATCAGCTTGTTTATTAAATAGATCCCACGAAATTAAGCCACTTGAGTCAATAAAATGTGTTTCTAAATTACTTAAATCAGCCACTTCGTCATTATCAAAACTTGGTGGAGAAAACACATCAAGATCTTTCAAACTACGTCCTTGTAGTAGTTCCGTAACCGTTCTTTCAAGAGCAACACCAAAGTCAGGATGAGCACCAAATGAGGCATAGCAAGTACCATTGTTTGGATTAAATAATACTACACATATAACAGGGAACTCACCACCAAGAGAAGCATCAAAACAGTAAAGTGGAAAGCCTTCACTTTCAAGCGCATTTATAGCAGCTAATACAGCCGGATAACGGTTAATGACTTCAGGCGGAATAGTTGGTAAGCTTATTGCTTCAGCAATTATCTTATTTTTTGTGTAACGCTCAAAAATTTCTGATAACCCTTGCACTCGAGCTTCATTGCGCGTATTACCTGCTGACATTCCATTGGAAGCATACAAATTAGCAATTAAATTAACCGGTACATAAATCGTTTTCTGATCGGATTGTTGTACAAAAGGCAGTGCGCAAATGCCACGCTCAGCATTACTTGATTGTAAATCGACTAAATCGGTAGCGGTTAATTCCTGATCAGGATCATAAAACTTAAGTAATTTTTCGGATAATATTCCTTGTGGCAAGCTATTGTCTTGAGGTATGGCAAACCATTTTTCAGTTGGGTAATGAACAAAATCAGAATTAGCAACTTGTTGCCCTAAGTAAAAGTCAGAAAAGAAATAATTAGTTGATAAACGTTCAAAATATTCCCCAAGCGCAGAAGCTAAAGCGGCTTTTTTACTTGCACCTTTACCATTAGCGAAGCAGAGTGGGCACTGTGTGTTTTGAATATGCACCGACCAAACATTTGGCACAGGATTAAGCCAAGAGGCCTCTTTTACCTCTAATTGGTATTTAGCGAGTTGTTGATGAAAATATTGGATGGAATCTTCAAGAGCGGCATCTTTGCCTGGAATATAAGTTTTCATGTGTTATCTCAGAATATTGTGTAATAATAGATTGCTTTATTCGTTTATTTATTCTTAAATGTATACGCTATTGACTAAAATGAAAAGTAATAATCATTAATAATTTTTAATTAAGGAAATAAAATGAAGAAAATTATAAATTCCGAAGGTTTTTCATTAGTAGATTTTTTCTTTTTCAATAAAATGATCACACCAGTAATTATCACTATCCTTTATTGGGTAACACTGGTGTTAATAGTTTTAAGTGGATTAGGTGTAATTATTGCCAGTTTCCATAGTTTTCAATACAGTTTTTTAGGTGGACTTATCGCATTTTTTACCGGCGTCATAGGTCTTATTGTTGGTGTGATTTCAGCAAGAATCGGCTTTGAATTAGTCTGTGTGTTATTCAATATCAATCGTAATATTGAAAAATTAGCCGTAAACCAAAACAGCAGTAACGAAGACCAAAACAGTGACGACAAACAGTAGTATTTATTTTAACAGTAGGCATCATTTGCCTACTGTTGAATATTATTTGATTGAGCTTTAACTAACGTTTAAAAACAACCTTATTGTTACTTTAAATCACTTAAAGGCCATCTAGGTCTCACCGCAATAGCTAAATCACTATGCTGACCTTCCTTTAAATGCACCATACCTGCATAAGCAATCATAGCCCCATTATCCGTACAAAATTCTAATCTAGGATAATAAACTTGTCCTTTGCGGTTTTTCATCAATACCGATAATTGTTGACGTAATGTTTTATTGGCGCTAACACCACCGGCAATAACTAATCGATTAAAGCCTGTTTCATCGAGCGCTCTACGTGACTTAATTACTAAGGTGTCGACCAATGCATCTTCAAAAGCTCGAGCAATATCAGACTTAGTTTGTAAATCAATAGTGCCATCACAAGTGTTTTGATGAATGATGTTAGCAGCAGCGGTTTTGAGTCCTGAAAAACTAAAATCCAATCCAGGTCGATCGGTCATTGGTCTAGGAAAATGGAATCGATTTGCAACCCCTTGCTCTCCTAGTTTTGAAAGCTTAGCGCCACCAGGGTAATCAAGTCCCAATAATTTAGCTGTTTTATCAAATGCCTCACCTGCGGCATCATCAATCGATTCACCGAGTAACTGATATTGACCTATGCCTGTAACACTAATTAATTGAGTATGTCCCCCCGAAACCAATAACGCAACAAAGGGAAATTCTGGTGGATTATCTTCCAGCATCGGGGCAAGTAAATGTCCTTCCATATGATTGACAGCAACTGCTGGCACATTCCAAGCATAGGCAAGCGCACGACCGATAGATGCACCAACCATTAAAGCGCCAATTAACCCGGGCCCTGCTGTATAAGCGACGCCATCAATATCCTCTGCCGTTATGTTAGCTTGTTTTAACGCGGCTTGAATTAATGGTACCGTTTTGCGAATATGATCACGTGATGCAAGCTCAGGCACGACACCACCATAATCAGCATGTAAATTAATTTGCGAGTAAAGTTGATTAGCTAATAGACCAGATTGATCGTCATAAACAGCAATTCCAGTTTCATCACAAGAGGTTTCAATACCAAGCACTTTCATTAATGTTTTCCTATTAAATCAGAAAGATTATCTTCACTCCAAAGATCGTGTTCTGTGATTTCTTTATCGGGAATTCGATGTTCTTCTGCTGCCCACTCGCCCAAATCAATAAGCTGACAACGTTTGCTACAAAATGGTCTAAATAAACTTTTTTCCGACCATTCCACCTCTTTTTGACATGTTGGACATTTCACAAATTGCATTATTTTTTTGTTCATTTCGACTCTTTAACTTTTATGCTATTAACAGCATGCTAATTCAAATTCTATCGTATCAGTACTCGTATTATCACAAGCTTCAAGCGGAATAAATCGAATACTATAACGCGACATATGACCGGATACTTGTGGGTAAACATTTTTATCTAACGAAACACGAATACGAATAAGGCTAATATCACCATTGGTTTCTTGAAAAAAATTATTGGCACAAGTAAATAATTTAAATTCGCCAAGTTGGCGTATCAACTGCATACATGATGATAGCGATTCATTTAAAATAGCAAGATGCTGCAACCAACTTTGTACTTGTCTATCTCGCTTTTCAGCTGATTGTTTTAACCACAGATAGAAAGATGGAAGATCAAAACTACAACACCCGCCAGGAATCATTAAGCGTTGTCGAATTGAGGTAATAAAACGATCATCTTTCAATGCTTGCCCTAATCGAGGTGCTGTATTAAATTTTAATAAATAATGGTCAAATTTGTTAAGTAATTCGGTTATTAACTCTTGATCAACGCCATCAATATTTAACCAAGAAGATAGTTTTTGTTTTTGAGACTCGATTTCTTTAATCAAATCGCTTCTAACATCGTTACGTTCAATAATTTCTAATAACTCAGACAGTGCATGAAAAAAAAGTAACGCATTATTTTGATCAAAATGGCAATGTAGATTTAATTGTTTTAATAAGAATTCAACACGTAGCCATGTACGCATTTTTTCATTTAGTGGATGTTCAAAAATAATCTTATCCATACTTATCCATTGTTAATTTTAAGGTTATTTAAGTATTGTTGATGTAATTTATATACTTGCTCAGTCAAACAAGTTATATCACCATTATTAATGATTATATCATCAGCAAAGGATAATCGTTTTTCACCAGAAACTTGAGATTGAATCATTTTTTGAGCTAATGCGATATCAATATTATCTCTTTGAACTAGACGCTGTAATTGTAGTTCTTTTGGAATATCTATCATCAAAACTCGATCAGCAAAATGATGTAAATTATTTTCAATCAAAAGTGGCACCACCCAAATTACGTAAACCGCAGTCTGCTTTGCAATTTGTTCCTGCGTTTTTTGTTGAATAATCGGATGTAATAAGTGATTTAACCAAAGCCTTTCATGCGAATTATTAAAGATAATTTCCCGTAATTGGCTGCGATCCAATTCGCCATCGGGTAATAAGATTTCCTGACTAAAATGTTTAACAATTTCAATATAAGCATCAGTTCCAATGTGAACAACTTGCCTAGCAATAACATCAGCATCAATAATCGGCACACCTAATTGTGCAAAAAGATTTGCAATGGTACTTTTACCACTGGCAACACCACCACTAAGTGCAACGATATAAGACATGAATATAGTTTCCGATCTAATAATTACCATGAATAGTATATCATATAACTGAATCTCATTATATATGCTAATTTTTCTTGTCTAAAAAGAAAAAATACATTTTATTCATAATGTTATGATTTTTTAATAAAAATCACTTATTGCAACCAATATGAAAAAAATCAAGTTCAGATTATCAAAATGATCACTATTGAAATAAAACAAAATTTATCTTTTTCAATAGAACTTGATTTTATCAAAACGAACAAGTTATCAACATATTGAAAATATTTATCAACCAATAAAAAATAAAATCAACAAAACTGTTGGTTTTATAGTATTAGCTGTATATAATCACATATATCTGTATATAAACACAGGAAATTGATAATGAGACCATTAACAGAACGTCAGCAGCAAATATACGATTTGATCAAAGAAAATATTCAAACAACTGGCATGCCACCAACGCGCGCTGAAATTGCGCAAAAATTAGGATTTCGCTCCGCTAACGCGGCTGAAGAACATTTGAAAGCTTTAGCCAAAAAAGGGGCTATCGAAATGATTGCTGGTTCATCTCGTGGGATTCGTCTACTACTCGAAACGTCCGATGATCAAAATGATTTTGAAGGCCTTCCACTTATTGGACAAGTCGCTGCCGGCTCACCTATCCTTGCGCAAGAACATATTGAAAGTCATTATCAAATCGATCCTTCTGTATTCAAACCCCAAGCTGACTTTTTATTAAGGGTTCACGGTATGTCAATGAAAGATATTGGTATATTAGATGGTGACTTACTTGCCGTGCACAAAACCCAAGATGTAAAAAATGGCCAAGTGGTAGTTGCGCGAATTGATGATGAAGTCACCGTTAAAAGACTATCTCGCCATGGTAAACATGTACAGTTACTGGCCGAAAACGAAGATTTTTCACCTATTGAAGTTGATTTAGAACAACAAAGCTTTGCTATTGAGGGGATTGCTGTAGGTATTATTCGTAATGGGTCATGGATGTAAATAAAAAGTTAGTATAAAATAGCGACTAAATATTGCTTAGGAGATAACAACATGTGGCTATTTTGGTTATATGAATTTTTAGGATTTGTTGCGATTTTTTTACTTATATTTGCTTATTGTCGATTTCGCGAACAAGGCTTTTGGTCGTTTATTTGGCGACACTTAAAATGGGTAGCATTAACAATTGTTGCCGTTTGGCTAATAATAGCCGTACTATGTCGGAATGACCTATATAATGCGACACATTGTTACTTTAGAGGTGTGAGTATGCATGCTAATACCAAATACTCAATCTATTTAGAAGAGTGTCAGATCGAAACACCAAGCGGTAGTTATGTACCAATCGATCGCACCAGAGCGTTACCAGGTTCTTCAGAACATGAAGATCATACCGAAGACTATGGTTATCCGGCAGCTAATTAACTATATAAATAATCATTTTCACCAAAGCCATTATTGATACAATAATGGCTTAATATTTCGAATATTTAATTAGCTTTTACTGACCAATCTATTTGCATATATGCCAAACAACGCCTTTCTAATTTTCTAAATCCCCAAATTAATGTAAAACTAACACAAAGATAAATAACCGCAGCGATACCAAAGGCATGAAAAGGTTGATATGTTTCAGCATAAATATCACGAGCAATTTTCATCACATCTTGAACGGTTGCTGTAAATGCTAACGCAGTTGAATGCAACATAAAAATAACTTCATTACTGTAAGCAGGCAAAGCAAGACGAAAGGCTCTTGGTAAAATAATATATCGATATAATTGAAATCGGTTAAAGCCCAAGGCTATTGCCGCTTGAATTTCACCATTGGGCACATTACGCATTGAGCCGGCTATAACCTCAGTGGTATAAGCACAGGTATTTAACGTAAACGCTAAAATAGTACAATTTAAGCCACTTTGAAAAAAATCATTAACCCATTGATGATTCTGCACAAAACTCAATGTATAAAGTCCTGTATAGATAACTAATAACTGAACATATAAAGGCGTGCCTCGAAAGACATAGGTGAAACACCAAATAGGTAACTTAATAAATTGATTCTTTGAATTACGACCAACCGCTAAAACTAAAGACAACATACCGCCAAGGGAAACCGATAAGACCAAAATCCACAGCGTCATAGCTAATCCAGTGATATTATATCCATCTGTCCATAACAACGCTTTCCAATAGTCTTGAAGAATCTCTAACATGATAAGGCTCTTTGTTTATAATTTTGCTTTGGTTATACCAATGGAATAATGCTTTTCAAGCCACCACAATGCAAGATTTGAAATAGTGGTAAAAAACAGATAAAACGCGCCAGCGATTAAAGCAAATAAAAGTGGTTGATACGTTGCTTCGCCTACCGTTTTTGTTGCTTTAACTAAATCAAATAAGCCTAATAACGAAACCAACGCAGTTGATTTTAAAACAACCAACCAGTTATTTGCTATTCCCGGCAAAGCAAAACGCATCATAAGTGGAAACATAACATAACGAAAAACTTGAGTTTGACTTAATCCGAGCGCAACAGCAGCATTCAAGGTGTTTTTCGATACTGACTGATAAGCACCTCGGAAAGTTTCAGTAAAATAGGCGCCATAAATAAAACCTAAAGTAATCATTCCGGCGACAAAAGGATTAATTTCGATAATATCCATATTAAAAAAATCGGTAATATTATTGAGCGCAAATTGTAATCCAAAAAATATTAGCATCATAAGAACTAAATCAGGCACACCTCGAATTAAAGAGGTATAAGCCTGACAAAGTAATCGTAGTAATTTTATTTTAGACATTTTGCCTAAAGCACAAATCACACCAAGTAATATAGCCACAATCAACGAAGTGATTGCTAGTCCAATGGTAATTAAAGCACCTTGTAAAATAAGCGGAATATAACCTTGCATTACTTAATTATTTTTTATTGCCATAAACACTAAAATCAAAGTATTTATCATTGATTTTTTTATAAGTACCATCATTTAATATCTCAACAAGAGCTTTATTAAAAGCCTCGCGTAATTCAGTATCATTTTTACGGAAGCCTAACCCTACCCCAACATCGAAATACGTTTTATCAGTTAATACATCGCCGGCAAACGCAAAACCTTTTCCTTGTGGTTGTTTTAAAAATGCATAACTACCGGTTACCTCATCTTGTAATGATGCATCTAAACGCCCCGCCACTAAATCAGAAAATACTTGTAATTGATTTTGATAAGGGACAATAATCACACCATTTGGACGCCAAACTTCATTAGCAAAATGTTCTTGCGAAGTACCTTGTTCAACACCTACTCGCTTACCTTTTAAAGATTCAACTGTAGGCATAATATTGGAACCTTCTTTTGTGATTAACCTTGAATTAGTCACAAAAATTTCATCAGAAAACGCAATCTGCTTTTTACGTTTTTCAGTCATCATCAAAGATGACGAAATCATGTCAATCTTTCTCGATAAAAGTGAAGGAATAAGTGCATCAAAATCAGTAGTTTTAAAAACACATTCAATATTTGCTTTTGCACAAAGTGCTTTTGTTATTTCAATATTAAAACCTGTAATTTCACCATTTGCGTCAATAAAATCGAATGGGGCATATGAAGTATCTGAACCAATTTTAATTGATTCTGGTAATTTTGCCTGACTATATAATGGTAAACTGATCAAACTAATAAGGGATAGTACCTTTAAAAAAATTTTCATAATGATGTCTCTTATAATTTTTTGAGGCGCATAATATAACGTGTTATGAATAAATTTAATAATAAAAAAATCTTTAATATCCAGTATAGTATAAGGATTGATTATTTGAAGTAGTTATTTAAAGTAAAAAGTTTCGTATTAACCCCCCAAAAATCATACCGGCATATTAAAATAATAAATTATATCTCTTAATTAAAGACAATATTAATCATGACCATTAACTGCAAGACAAAATTGTTAAACCTATTAAGCTGACAGCAAGATTTTACTAGACTGTAATAAAGTTTACTGAGTGCCGTAAAAATTAAATTAGGTTAAAACATTTTAAATCTTCACAAGTTA
>NZ_LZGO01000070.1:0-4249 GCF_001690235.1 Gilliamella sp. wkB292 | reverse complement strand
TTCTTAATGGGAACTTAATCATCTAATTTTGAACAGTAATTTCCTTATATATAATATGTTATAAAGATTGTAATGAGTCATTATTTGTATGAATTAGCCGCAACTCAAAGAAATATATTATTGCTGCAAGGCCCCGTTGGTCCTTTTTTTAAAAAGGTATCATTATGGTTACAAAAATCTGGATGTAATGTTTATAAAATTAATTTCAATGGAGGAGATGAACATTTCTATCCAATTAATAGTACTCCATTTTATGAATCAATTGAGAAATTTCCTCATTTTTTAGATAATTATATAAAACAGCATCAAATTAATGCCATTATCGTTTTTGGTGATTGCCGCGCTTATCATAAAATTGCTAAGTCAATAGTTGACTCTAATCCAAATTTATCTTTTTGGGCTTTTGAAGAGGGATATCTCAGACCTCATTATATAACGTTTGAAAAAAATGGAGTAAATGGCTTTTCTCTTATTCCTAAAAACCAAGATTTTTATAAGAACATCAATGTTACAACGATTGATGAAAATAAAAGTAAATCTCATTTTTACTCTATGGTCTATTATAGCTCTATTTATTATATTTTTATGTTGTTGAAGAAACATAATTATCCAAATTACATACATCATAGAAAAACATCATTATCTTTTTATGCATCTCGTTGGGGATTAGCGCTTTTACGAAAATTTAAGGCAAAACTAATACAACCTAAATTAATAAAAAATGTAATAAATAATGAATATAAACCTTTTTTTGTTTTTCCTTTGCAATGCAATCAAGATTTTCAAATACAAGTTCATAGCCACTATCATTCGATGAAGTCATATATTTTTAGAGTTATTCGATCTTTTTCTATGTATGCAGATGATAAAAGCTATCTATTAATCAAACATCACCCTATGGATGAAGGCTTTAATAATTATAATCGTTTAATAAAAAAATTAGCTAGCCGTTATGGTGTAGATAAAAGAGTTATATATGTTCATGGTGTTCCTATGCCAATTTTACTTAGAAAAACGATTGGATTAGTTACTGTTAATAGTACATGTGGACTTTCAGCGCTTATTCATGGACTACCTGTAATAACTTTAGGTAATGCTCATTATGATATAAATGGATTAACTTTTCAGGACGGACTTGATCGTTTCTGGAAAGAAGGACAAAAACCTGATCCTGAACTGTTTGAACGATATCGAAGCTATTTATATAACAAATCTCAGATTAAAGGTTCCATTTATTACTCTGACTTTAAGTTAAATGCTAAATAATTTTAATTAAAAGAGAATATTCAAATGAGATATATAGTAACAAATATCAATGTAGATGGTAATTATTCAGACAATAAAGGGAATCTAGTTGTTGCACCAAAAACGTTGAATAATGTAACTGTAAATTTTGTCGGTAATAACAATAAATTAATTATCTCAGATACAAGTAAAATTCATGATATTAATTTTGATTTTCCATCACATAATGCCGTTATTCTTATTGGAGGGGATGGAAATTTATCAGGGCAAATAAGGGCTGGATATCATTGTTATATTAATATTGGTAATCATGTGACTTCCACTAGTAAAATATACATTACATCAGCAGAAAAAACAAAAATCATTATTGGTGATGATTGTATGTTCTCTACAGGAAATCAAATTCGTTCTGATGATGCCCATGCGATTTATGATGTTAATACTGGAGAAAGAGTAAACAAGTCTACTGATATTATTATTGGTGAGCATGTTTGGTTTGCTTATAACTCAGTAGTACTTTCAGGAAGTAAAATTGGAGAAGGTTCAATAGTAGGTTTTGCTAGTATAGTTAAAGGCAAATATCCAAATAATTGTATAATTGTAGGTACGCCTGCTAAAGTGACTAAGAAGAATGTTGCTTGGGAGAGGCCTCATGTAATGCTTTATGAACCTTGGATTAGGACTCATGAAAATCAAATCACCCCTCAGAAAGAATATTGGAATGAAACAAATGAGAATAGACCTATATATGTAGGTCAAGGTGTATTTCATAATACATACAAATTGACGCCTCCAGAAAAACTTCTTTATAAGAAAAAACATCGTCATTATATTGATTTATATGAAATTAATCTCAAAAAAAATAGGATTTATTTAAAAGGAATTGCAGCTATTATTGGTGTGCCTTGTCCAGAGTTCAACCCTCATATAAATAATTACTTATTATTTATTAATGAAAATGTATGTTATTCCAAAAAATTGGCAAAATTTTCAGACCCAAGTATCAGTCGAAAGTTATTTAATGGTGATTATATTAGCTATGATAAAGCTGGTATCTCCACCTTTAAACATCAAGGGCTGTTAATTGATGATATTTGTGATGGCGTATATAAATTAGTGATTAAATCAACTTTCAATGAATTGGAATATTATAGCGATCTAAAGTGTGAAAATTTTAAAGAATCAATTTATGAAGATGAAATGGTTTCTTTGAAATTGAATCTTATTCAAGAAACTGTTTATTTCGAAAAAATAACTAAAAAACTTAAATAATATGCGGTTATATGAGTAAACTGAGTAAATTTTTAAAAAATCCAGGAATATTTTTTAGAGATTATTTTATAAAAAAATATCCCTTGTCTTTAGATGAACAAGGCCATAATTTGTTAGATGAAAATATCTTAATTCAAAATGATTTAAGGCTATATGATATTACCGAGAATAAAACAAATGAATCTGTTGATGTTGTTATTACATGGGTAAATAATTGTGATCCTGATTGGATAATAAAATTTGAATACTATAAAAACCAAAAAGCTAGTAATATTAACCCTATTTCTATAGACAATGCCAGATTTGAGGATCATGGAGAATTATTTTATGTAATTAAAAGTATTGAACTAAATATGCCTTGGGTTCGAACTATCTTTTTAATTACTGATAATCAAATTCCTAGATTTGATCTTTCTAGCAAAGTTAAGATTATAAATCATAGTCAAATTATTGATAAAAAATATCTTCCTACTTTCAATTCTCATGTTATTGAGGCCCATTTACATAATGTTCCTGATCTGTCAGAAAATTTTATTTACTTCAATGATGATGTATTTATCGCAAGATACTTACCAAAATCTCACTTTTTGTCTGGAAATAATATATCTTCACTCTTCTTAAATAGAAGAAGTTTAGATGAAATGTTACAAAAAGGTATAACAACTCCAACTCTATCAGCATGTTTGAATTCAAGAAAATTATTATTCAAACAGTATAAAAGAAATATTGATGTTCCTTTAGTTCATACATATATCCCTTTAAAAAAAGCTTATTTTTCTTTTGCATGGTCACATTTTAATATTGAAATTAACTCTTTTATTAGTAATCGATTTAGAGATGATAATGATCTTAATTTAGCTACATTTTTAGTTCCATGGATTATGTATTTTGAACGGCAATCCATGCTAGCGAGGGATATCTGCTATTATTTTAATATTCGTTCTGCTTTTGCCAATACAAATTATAATTTCTTAAATTTTAAAAAGGAAAAGCAGTTATTACCTCATTCATTTTGTGCAAATGACTTTCAATCAAAAAAAGACTCGTCATTACAATATAAAGATAATTTAATGATTTTTCTAGAAAAATTTTATACTTAAAACTAGTTTGGATTTTAATTTTATGAATATACTTCATGTAATAACCCACGGCGGGTGGGCTGGTTCAGAATCAATCGCGGCATGTATTGCTAATGAACAAGCAGCTAGAGGCGATAATGTTACCGTTATACTTAGACGTAATAAAGCATTTAAAGATAAAGATATTCTGAGAAAATTTCTGCCTGCTATAAATATATTTTGGGTTGAACAAAATGAAACACATCCAGATAATCAAATGAAAAATTTAATGAAAAATGAACTATTCATTTACCAAATTTCTCTTGTTGATATATTTCATGCTCATTTGCCTTATGGATGTTTGCTTGGAAAGCTTATAAAAGAAAAATTCGAGCTAACATTTAATATTTGTGTAACAATGCATGTAAGATTTCATCCGTTGTATTATTTTGCAGATAAATTATTTACTGTGGCAAAATGGCAAAAACAAGAAATTCCTGATGATTATTCTGGAGAAGTGTTTACTGTAGAGAATTTTATTTGTAATGCGACTTATTCATTTAAAAAACAATTATTTTTATTAAAAAGAAAGTTTTATATTAGGGATAATTATAAATATATTGTATATATAGGAAGATTAGATTTAGTCAAAGGCGCTGATATACTTATTAGAG
>NZ_LZGO01000069.1:0-33688 GCF_001690235.1 Gilliamella sp. wkB292 | reverse complement strand
TTATAAATTTCTATCAATGATTTTTATTCCCTGAATATTATTTTTATTAAATAAACATCATTCATTTTTTACATATTCATTAACGTTGATAGCTAAACATGAACTTCCTTTAGGGATAGGTATAAATGTAGTATAGGTTTTTTATGAAAAGAATAATTCAAATGCTTTTATCTCGTCCTATATCACTGCGTACGTTGATCGTGTCAGTTGCAGTATATCAAGCGACAATTTTGAATATCAGTTTTTACAAACAAGTTTTAATCAAATTATCTTTAGATTCTTTTGAAAATATTGCCTTTTTTGTATCCATGCCTGTTGTTGTTTTTTGTACCATTTTTATCCTGCTAACTCTGCTATTAAATCAATGGTTAGTTAAAATAGTAGCAAGTAGTTTAGTCATAATCGGTTCAGCACTCTCTTATTTTATGCTCAAATTTGGCATTATGATTGATCGCAGTATGTTGCAAAATACGTTAGAGACGAGTTTTACTGAATCGGCACCAATGATAACATTTGAATTAATAAACTGTATTTTACTGTTAGGTGTTTTACCCTGTGTTGTCATTATACTTGTTAAAATTAAACCAAGAACGATAGGATTATATTTTTTATTTAAGCATGTCATGATTGTGTTATTAGCGCTGCTTTTGGTCGGGCTTATTGCACTTATTTTTTACAAAAATTATGCTACGTTTATGCGCAATAATAGCAAAATAATCAAATATCTACTTCCATCCAATTATATTGGTGCACTATATGGACAATATCAATTTGAACAAAATAAACATCGCCCTTTTTTAACGATTGGGGATGATGCTCATCGGCAAGTTGTTGATAGTGACAGTAAATCTATTAAAACAGTTGTTGTGCTAATTGTTGGCGAAACAGCGCGTAGTGAAAATTTTGCACTAAATGGTTATGGTAAAAACACAACGCCTTTGTTAAGCAAACGTGATGATGTTATCTCGTTTCAAAATACAACGTCGTGTGGTACTTATACTGCATTTTCTATCCCTTGTATGTTTTCGAATATGGAACGTAAAAATTACGATGAAGCTTCAGCTTTACGCCAAGAAAATATACTCGATATTCTAAACAAACAAGGTATAAATGTGATTTGGTTGGATAATAATACTGGTTGTAAAGGTGTTTGCAACAGGATTGAAAATGAAAATATAACTAAAAAGTATATAAATAGCGGCAGCAAACTTTGCCAAGATGGCGGGTGTTATGATGAAGTGCTTGTCAAGGAGTTAGCGATAAAGCTGCAACATCTTGATAAAGATTCCTTAATTGTTTTACATCCTTTAGGTAGTCATGGTCCAAATTACTATCAACGCTACCCTGAACAATTTAGAACATTCACGCCAACATGTGATACTAATCAGATAACTAATTGTGACTCAGGCAGTTTGGTTAATACTTACGATAATACGATTGTGTATACTGATTATATTATCAATCAAACGATTGAACTTTTACAAAGTAAGCAAAATAACTATAACACAATGCTGATCTATCTATCCGATCATGGCGAATCGTTAGGTGAAAATGGTCTATATTTACACAGTTTTCCTTATTCAATTGCGCCAGCACAACAAACTAAAATTCCATTTATTTTGTGGATTTCTCAGCATTTAGCAAAGTTAAATCGTATCAATACAGCATGTATAAAAAATCATGCAAAACAGGACCTTTTATCGCATGATAATTTGTTTCATTTATTATTAGGCATTTTTGCTATTCAGACTAAAGAGTATAATCAATCACTCGATAGCTTGAATTATTGTAAAAATGCTCGTGGATAGGTTTAAAAATCATGAAAATATTAATTGTTGAAGATGATAATCTGTTACAAAAAGGGTTGTATGATGGTATCACCGCTAATGGTTATGTTTGTGAAGTGGCGGCAACAGGAGAACAAGCTGAACAACATTTATTATTTGGGCAATTTAGTTTAATTATTTTAGATCTTGGCTTGCCTGATTGTGATGGACTTGAGCTTTTAACTCGCTGGCGTAAAAATAAAATTAGTATACCAGTACTGATATTAACCGCTCGAGATACTATCGAAGATAGGGTTCAAGGATTAGATCTTGGTGCGGATGATTACTTAATTAAACCCTTTGCTTTGACCGAATTATTAGCACGCATTCGAGCGCTAATACGTCGGCATCAGGGAATTGCCGAAAACCTTATTAGTTATGGTCCTATCACCATTGATATAAAACAACAAAAGACCATTATGTCTAATCAAGAAGTGATGCTTACCCCTAAGGAATTTATTGTGTTATCTCGATTAATGTTAAAAGCCGGTGAAAAAGTCCATCGAGATCTGTTACAAAATGATTTGTATGATTGGCAAAGTGATCCGAGTTCAAATGTACTGGAAGTTTATATCCATGGGCTACGAAATAAATTGGGTAAAAATTTGATACGCACTGTAAGAGGTTACGGTTATCAGCTTAATACTCAAGACGATTAACTATGCACAATCAATTAAGAAAAAATTTTATGATCATAAATTCTATCAGTAAAATTCGTCACACAATTCGCTGGAATCTATTTTTTACTTTGGGCGCTATTATGCTGATTTGTCAAATCATCACCGTGTTTTGGTTATGGCATGAAAGTAAAGAACAGATTGATGTTTTAGTAAATTTAACTTTAAGCCAAAATAAAATTGACGAAGTTGTCGAACATGAAGAACTTGAAGCTATCTTTGCTTTATTTTGTTCAGCTTTTTCGATGATGCTAGTTACGTTATTTTTAGCTTATAAGGCAATTAAATGGATAACAAAACCACTAGAAGTTCTTGAGCACGATCTTAACCAACGTACTGAAGAAAATCTTAAACCCATTGCCCCAATTAGTAATATGCGAGAGATCAAATCGATTACTACGGTACTAAATAATCTATTTTTAAGATTGAATAACACGTTATCACAAGAGCGACTTTTTACTGCTGATGTTGCTCACGAAATGCGAACGCCTTTAGCCGGTATTCGTCTCCATTTGGAATTATTAGAAACTAAACATCACATTGATTGCCATGAATTAATTGAACGAATTGATCGGTTAGTCAATACAGTTGAACAATTATTGATGCTCGCTAGAGCCAGTCAAAAATTTACTATTGGTCAATATCAAAAAATTAATTTTTATCAAGATGTCATGATCCCATTAACCGATGAGTTAAGCGAATTAACTTCGCAAAAAAATCAGTTAGTTTTGTGGCAGGTTATTGACCATACTGTAACGTTTAATGGTGATGCGACGTTAATTCGTCTATTAGTTCGTAATTTAGTCGAAAATGCTCACCGATATAGCCCTGAAAATACTAACATCACTGTTAGTTGTGTTAAAGACGACAAAGATATCGTTATTTCAGTTATCGATGAAGGGATGGGCATTGATGAGTCAAAAAGTGAAAAACTGACCCAAGCTTTTTTCCGTATGGATAGAAAACATAATGGAATAGGGCTTGGGTTAAGCATCGTTAATCGTATATCTAATTTACATCATGGCGTATTCACCCTTAGCAATAGACAAGATAATATCAAAGGTGCAGTAGCAACTTTGCGCCTTACTGATTCACCTCGTTAACTAATTGAGTGATTAACTGATTGTGTTTGTTTTCTCTGATTAATGAAGCTAAAAACCGTTGCCAAGTACGTTCAATTTTGGCTTTAGCAAAATAAGAAACATAATTAGCGATAGGAATTAATGTCGAATTACCAATATTATCAATAATAATTAAGCGATTTTCTTTTGGTGATAAATGTTGAAATAGAATATTTTTACTTTTGATTGTCATAGTAATAATTCGATCATTTAACAATGCTGTTTTTAATGCTTTTAGCGAGATGACTAATGCATCAAAATATTGTTTGGTTAGCTCTTCATCCAACAAATATTTTTCAAGTGGAGTCGCTATTTCACCGTTATAATCACGAATGAGTTCAAACACATGACCTTGGCCATAATTAGTGTTTATCGGACCGTAATATTGTGCTAATGCATCCCATGATATGTGGCGTTTAATAAGATGCTTATAATAGGCTATTTCGCGGTTGGTTTCTTCTTCTGCCCCTTGATTATAATTGACTTTGATGCACTTATTCGGATCATCAGGATGGTGATAGCATTTACGGTGTAACCCTTTGCTTATATAATCTTTTTCGGTAAGTTGAATTAAATTTTCCATCTAATTTTTAACGCGTTATTGAAAGTTTGCTTAGAGTTTATCAGCAAGTGTTTTCGCATGCCATGATTTTTTATTTAAAATGTAGCGCTTTTATTATATTTCTGTATAATATTGCAACCCACGTTACAACAGTGTTTTTCCCAACACTGTTTTCGGTTGTCAAAGTTAATGTAACAACTCGAAGGGGTTAGTTAGTTAATAGCAACAATCAAAAAGTGTAAATAAATCAAATGATTTATTAACGTGAGATTAATTAAAAATTGGATAATTACGAATGAGTACTTTTTCAGCTAAACCAGAAACAGTTAAACGCGACTGGTATGTTGTTGATGCAGCAGGTAAAACGTTAGGTCGTTTAGCTACTGAAATCGCAAGCCGTTTGCGTGGTAAACACAAAGCAGAATATACACCACATGTTGATACAGGTGATTATATTATCGTTATCAATGCAGAAAAAGTTGCTGTAACAGGCAAAAAACGCACTGATAAGATCTATTATCGTCATACTGGCTACATCGGTGGACTTAAAGAAGCGACTTTTAAAGAAATGATTGAACGTCATCCTGAACAAGTCATCGAGATTGCTGTCAAAGGCATGCTACCGAAAGGTCCTCTTGGTCGTGCAATGTACCGTAAACTAAAAGTTTATGCTGGTAATGAGCACAATCATGCGGCACAACAACCGCAAGTATTAGATATTTAAGGGGATAGAAGATGGCTGATAATCAATATTACGGTACAGGTCGCCGCAAAAGTTCTGCTGCTCGCGTGTTTATTAAACCAGGTAGTGGAAATATCGTTATTAATAAACGTTCATTAGAGCAATACTTTGGTCGTGATACTGCTCGTATGGTTGTGATGCAACCTTTAGAGTTAGTTGAAATGACTGACAAACTTGATCTTTACATCACTGTTAAAGGTGGTGGTATTTCAGGTCAAGCGGGTGCGATTCGTCACGGTATTACTCGTGCATTAATGGAATATGATGAAACTTTACGTTCTTCATTACGTCAAGCGGGCTTTGTTACTCGTGATGCGCGTCAAGTTGAACGTAAAAAAGTGGGTCTACGCAAAGCACGTCGTCGTCCACAATTCAGCAAACGTTAATTATTTTTTGTACAAAGGTTACAAAATTGTTTGCAAAAACCCAGTTTCGACTGGGTTTTTTTATATGGATTGTAATTAGATGCTAATTAATAGTCTGACGGGTAAATGTAATTTTGTTAATTGATAAAACACATTAATTTTATTAATTTATTGTTTTTAATTTAGTTTATCACGTTAACTAAATTCAATCCTTTGTTCTAAGATGTATATTTATCCTTAAACTTTTGTCAAATTGCTATTGTTTAGAGAAAGATAACAAGAAAATTAATTTTTTTTAACAAATTTGTTATCCAATTTGCTAGAATAGTTAAATTCTAAACTTTTTTAATTTTGCATATTTGGAGTGAACATGGTTGTTGCTGTTAATAAACGTTCTGTAATGACATTATTTTGTGATACAACAGATATTTACGGCCATCAAATTCGTTTTGTGCTGGCGGAAAAAGGGGTAACTGCTGAAATTGAGTTTGTAACGGCAGATAATTTACCTCAAGAACTTTTAGATCTTAATCCCTATGGTACAATTCCAACTTTGATTGATCGCGATCTAACATTGTATGAACCTCATATTGCGTTAGAATATCTTGATGAACGCTTCCCTCATCCACCTTTAATGCCTGTTTATCCGATTGTTCGTGCAAATTCTCGTTTAACCATGTACCGCATTAAAAAAGAGTGGTATAGCGCTTATGAAACCATCATTGCCGATCCTAACAGCCAAGCTGCAAAAACTGCGCGTAAAAATTTGCTTGATGATTTGGTTTCAATTTCGGTTATGTTTAAAGAAAAACCGTATTTTATGAGTGATGATTTCACATTATGTGATTGTTATTTTGCCCCATTACTATGGCGTTTACCAATGATTGGTATTGAATTGCCAAAAGTAGCCGAGAAGAATTATCTAGCTTATATGGCACGCATTTTTGAACGTCCAGCTTTTGTTAACTCATTAACCGAAGATGAGAAAAAGATAAGATCTTAAATAAATTTTTATCTCGTTGATAAAACTGTTGAAATAGGTAGTTTTTATGGATCTTGAACAAATGACACCAAGACGCCCTTATTTATTTAGGGCTTTTTATGATTGGATTATTGATAATGAACTAACGCCATATATTGTTGTTAATACTTCAATTTATGGTGTGATTGTTCCTCAAGAATTTATCCAAAATAATCAGATAGTCTTAAATATTGCGCCACATTCAGTAGGTCAATATTTTGCGTCTAATGAACAAATTGAGTTTAATGCTAGATTCTCTGGTGTTCCTCAACATATTGTTGTGCCAATGGCTGCCATTGAAGCTATTTATGCACGAGAAAATGGGGTAGGAATGGGATTTGAAGATGAACCTCAATATCATGCTCAGCCCAAAAACAGTGACACACAATCTGGAACAACCAATAAAAAACCAACTAATCCATTCCGAGTTGTAAAATAATTAACCTTTCATAACTGTTATAACAAGGTTGGTTGCCTTGTTATAAACCTTACTAATGCCTTGCTTACATTGATGTAAGCAAGGCTCAATACTATGCTGATCAATAATTAATCTATAACTGCAATAGCTATTTTGTATTAACTAAATAGGCAAAAGATATTGTTATTTTATTTTTTATAATTGATAATGATTATTATTATTAAATGATAGTTGGTTCATTTTATGAAGTCCAGTAATAAGACTGCAAGTTCAAGACTTTGGGCGTTAGCATTTAATTATAAGGTTTTAATTACTTTCGCTTGTCTATTTTCAATTGTTAGTGTAGCCATTTCTTTTATCCCATTTATCGCCGTCTATTTTATTATCAATGAAATTGTAATGAGTATCAGTCGTGGTGCGGCTTTAAATAATGATTTAATTATCAATTATGGTTGGTTAGCATTTATTTCAGCAGCTGTATCTATTTTATTGAACTTTTTGGGATTATGTTTTTCGCATATTGCAGCTTTTAAAACTCTCTATCATTTAAAATATAATTTTGTAAGATACTTATCCTTATTGCCATTAGGTTTTTTTTACACGCATTCGAGTGGAGAATTACGTAAGATTGTTGATGATGATATCGAAAAAATTGAACAATTTATCGCTCACCAACTACCCGATATGGTTGGGGCGTTTGCTTCCCCTGTTATTATTTTAATTATTTTAGCTGTCTTTGATTGGCGATTAGGTTTAGCGACGTTATTCCCTATAATGCTTGCCTATATTGTGTTAATCAGTGGTTATAAACGTCAAGATGTTAAACATCATCAACACGAATTTCAAAAAAGATTGATTGACATGAGTAATGCATCTGTCGAATATATTCGTGGTATTACTGTCGTTAAAGCCTTCAATCAAACCTTTTTTTCGTTTAAACGATTTTATGAATCAATTAAAGCTTACCAGTTATATTGCTTAAAATTTATCTATTGTTTTAAATATCATATGGCTTTTTTCCTATTGATATTAAATAATATTTATCTTTTTATTATACCTATCATTATTTTATTATTAGGGCATACAGATAATTACGCTCATTTTATTTTGTCTGCTATTTTTTATTTGATTTTTTCTTTAGGGTTACCTGCACCGTTCTTTAAATTACTTTATGTCACTAGGAATTTTCAAAATTCAACAACTAGTGTGCAAACTATGGATGCAGTATTAAATATGCCTTTGTTGGTTGAACCTAAAAATGGTTCAACAACCGATCATTATGATATATGTTTTAATGATGTAAATTTTTCTTACTATAACAATCAAATTGATGAGAAATCTGCCAATAATAATGCAATCAGTCATATAACATTCACTGCAAAACAAGGTCAAACTACAGCTTTAGTTGGTTTATCTGGCAGTGGTAAAAGTACCATTTCTTTACTGATACCGCGATTTTTTGATCCTACCAGTGGGCATATCACTATTGGTGGTGTTGATTTAAAGCAGATGAAGAGTGATTACTTGTTATCGTTAGTCAGTTTTGTTTTTCAGGATGTTTTTTTATTCAAACAAAGCATTTTAGACAATATCAGAATCGGCAAACCTCATGCATTACTTGATGAAGTGATTGCTGCTGCGAAAGCGGCACAATGTCATGATTTTATTGAAAAGCTACCGGATGGCTATAATTCTGTTATTGGTACACAAGGATTACATCTATCGGGGGGTGAAATGCAGCGTTTGGCTATTGCAAGAGCATTATTAAAAAATTCGCCTATTTTGATCTTGGATGAAGCGACGGCATTTGCCGATCCTGAAAATGAATATAAAATTCAACTAGCATTAAAAGCGTTAATGAAAGATAAAACAGTCATTATGATTGCCCATCGGTTGTCTACCATCAAAGATGCCGACCAGATAATTGTTTTAGATAAAGGTCATATTGTTGAAAAAGGTACGCACCAAACACTAATTGACAATCATGCAACCTATTACAAGATGTGGCAGTACTATCAAAAAACATTAGATTGGGATATGCCACAAAGTAATCAGGCAGTTGAAGCAAATGATAGGCAAATAAATCATGTTAATGAGGTGCGAGATGTTTAAACGTTTACTGATGCTGTCAGATGTGGGAAACAAAAATCTAATTCAAGCAACGGTTGCTTGCATTATTACTAATCTGACATTAATGCTACCTTTTATTATTTTATTGCAAGTTATGGTGTTACTGATAAACCCATTAATCAATAATGTGCCTATTAATAAAAATGATTTATGGATAATGCTTGCCTTTGGCGTTTTAGCCGCTTTGTTATTTTTATATTGTTATCAACGAGAATATAAAAAAACTTACGCGAGTGCTTTTGGACAAGCCGCTAATACACGAATTGAAGTCGCCGAAAAAATTAGAAAACTTCCCCTAAGCTTTTTTAATCGTAAGGATTTATCTGAATTGACGACCAATATCATGGGTGACTGCTCAACGATTGAAAGTATGTTAAGTCACGTTATCCCCCAAATAATTGGTTATTCGTTTAGTAGCATAATTACCTGCAGTTTACTTGCTTTTTATGACTGGCGAATGGCTGGAGCCATATTGTGTACATTACCATTATCATTGCTGATTGTAGTTGTCGGTAAGATGATTGAAAAAAAACTAAGCCATAAGCATATTGAATCCAAATTAGCAGTGTCGAATGAAGTACAAGAATATCTTGACGGTATCAAAATTATTAAAGGTTTTGGAAGCAGTGGAGAAAAATTTCAAAAACTGGATAAAGCATTAAAGAATATGATGTGGGCATCGATTAAATTCGAAGGCATTGGCGGTATATTTGTCACGTTATCTATCATGATGTTACAGGTAGGGCTGGGGGTAGTGGTATTAGTGGGGGTAAAATTAATGGTTTCAGGTAGCTTAGCACCCATTACTTTTTTAGCATTTGTGATAATTAGTTCTCGAATTTACAGTCCTTTAATTTCGGTACTAACGCTATTACCTGAACTGTTTCATATGTTGGTTTCGATTGAGCGTATGAAGAGCCTTAATAAAGAATCAGTTATGGAAGGTCGTGATGATGTCGTTTTAAATGATTTCACAATTGATATTAATCATATTAATTTTTCCTATCATCAAAAAACTGTTATTCACGATTTAAGTTGCGTTATACCCTCAGGAAAAATGACAGCATTAGTCGGCCCATCTGGCAGTGGTAAAAGTACGTTATTACAATTAATTGCGCGTTTTTGGGATGTCGATAGTGGCAAAATTAGCATTGGTGGATATGATATTAAAGATGTCGATCCAGAAACCTTGATGCGTTATATGTCGTTTGTTTTTCAAAATGTTGTGTTATTTGATGATAC
Organism: Gilliamella sp. wkB292; assembly: GCF_001690235.1. NCBI lineage: Bacteria > Pseudomonadati > Pseudomonadota > Gammaproteobacteria > Orbales > Orbaceae > Gilliamella > Gilliamella sp. wkB292. Next base: position 23,584 of record NZ_LZGO01000069.1, on the reverse strand, counting down.
CATTTTAAATAATATCCGTATTGGTCGCCATAATGCGACAGATGAAGAAGTGATGCAAGCTGCAAAAAAAGCACGTTGTGATGAGTTAATTGCACGCTTACCAAATGGTTGGAATACTTTAATTGGTGAGAATGGTAGTAAGCTTTCTGGTGGTGAAAGACAACGTATTTCAATAGCAAGAGCTTTATTAAAAAATGCGCCAATTGTGTTACTTGATGAAGCAACAGCTTCACTTGATCCCGAAAATGAAGTTTATATTCAGCAAGCTATTGCTGAACTGGTGAAAGATCGCACGGTAATTGTTATTGCACATCGTTTAAAAACCGTAATTTCGGCAGATCAAATAATAGTATTAGATAAAGGTACTCTTGTCGAACAAGGTAGTTATCAACAATTAATGGATAACAATCAATTGTTTGCTAAGCTTTATAAGCTACAAAAACAAACCTTTTCGTTGGCACCTTGAGTATTTGTATTTCTCAGTTAAATCGGTATATGATATGTGTAAATTATCATTATAGACTATAGATTAATGAACGAAATCGAATTGAAGTTTGAAATAACTAATCGCCAAATTGCTGATCTAACGTTGTTTTTAAACCAGTGGGTTAATTGTGATGCTGCTGAGTATCTAGATAGTGGACAAACGCAGCCAAGAATTTCACAATTAACCCTATTAAACACTTATTATGATACTACAGACTATTATTTGCGTAATAATGGCTGTGGATTAAGAGTTAGAGTAAGTGAACAAGGTTCAAATCAACATTGTGAAATGACTCTCAAGCGTGATTCTCAATCAATAGCGGGTTTGCATCAACGCGCTGAATACAATATTGATTTACCCAGCCCACACCTTGATATAACGGTTTTGCCTAAAACTGCATTACCAAAAGATTGCGATATTAACCAACTACAAAATCATCTTAAGCCTTTATTTAGCACCAATTTTAAACGCCAAGCTTGGTTAATTTTATTTGCTAATAGCGAAATAGAAGTAGCTTTAGACCAAGGTGAAATCGAGTCTAATGGAACAAAATTACCAATCCAAGAAGTTGAATTAGAAATAAAACAAGGTAATAAGCAAGATTTGATTAATTTTGCTATTGAATTAGCTCGGTTTAATTTGCACCTTTTTTCGCAAAGTAAAGCAGCAAGAGGTTATCGTTTATTAAAAAATCAACCAATTAACCACAGTGAAATTAATTTAAGTTATCAACAAAGCTTACCTGATATTTTAAAATTCTGGCAACAAAATGAAGAGTATGCCTTAGCTAATAACGATCTCAACTTTTATCAACACACATTACAACAAGTTCAACAAACTTTGTTAGAAAAGGGTGTTTTAATTGAACCTGAATTCAATCAATGGCAGCATGCGTTACAATCGATTAAATCAGTAAGCGATTTTGCTTATAGTGAGGTAAATACTAAATTGAAGTTAATGTTATTAGCTCAAAATAACCGGTAGTATTTTAGCAATATGTTTTAAATCATTATGGAACATTAAATGCCCGTTAATTTTTTTAAATTACCTTTATTGACGATATTATTTTTTCTGCTAATTAACGTTATTTTGCTAACAGGTTATTATTGTTTTTTTGACATTAGCCTGTTTTTTTCACCAACCATCGGGCAGGGATCGTTTTATTCGATAGGGAGTAATGTTCTTTTAACGCATTTCTTAATTCAACTACCCAATTTATTATTTATTTTTATTATCTCAACACTGCTTTTATCTCGACAAGCTATTTATCAAATCCAATGGCGTAATATCAGTTTTATTTTCATTATTTCAATTGTCATCACATTGATAACGATGGTTAGTCAATACTACCTAAATCAATATATTGATCCTCTCTTAAATCAAAGTTCAGCATCGATACTGTCTATATTAACCTCTTGGATAGTGGTTATAGTATTGATGATAATTGACTATATTGTGATAGCAATGATGTTTTATTTAGGCATGAAATTATTTAAAAAATACCTTATTTATACCCATTATTGCCTAACTAGGCAGCAAAATAAAAATTTACATTTATCATTGTATATCGCGCTATTTAATTGGTACTTTTTAACTTTGTTATTTAGTTTTTTTTACATACAGAACGTTTTTTATACGTCTTTGCTTGCTAATTTGGTTAGAACTGGCATATTGTTTACTTTTCTAATTGTTGTAAATACATTAGGTTATTTTGCCTTACGTAACTGTTTTACGGCTGTAAAAAAACATTTAGAAATAAAAAAACTGATCTTGAGTTCATTATGGGCTTTTTTAATTCTTTGTTGTTTAACGTTAGCATTGATGTTTGGATTAATCCGATTGATGGAATTAATCTCAAATGAATATATATCAGACACCATAGAAATAGGTTTGTGGTACCTATTTCTTTTGATTTTGTGCGTGTTAAGTTGTTTTGTCACTAGAGTATCGGTAAAACTGTTTTTTAAACAGCGTCAACTTGTCAATCAACCCAATTTTGTATGAGCTAATAATATGTCAGAATTAACTTCACTATTTAATGATAAAAAACAGAAAATTATCTCACAATTGACTGAATGTGATCCTAATGATGTTCAAGTTAATTTAGATATTTTGGTTCAAAGTGATTTTGTCGTTGATGCTTTTTGTCGCTTTCCAGAATGGCTGACAGACATTGTTAACAATCCTCCTCAGGCTGATGAAAGAGGTAACTATCAACAATGGTTAAATCAAAAGTTAGCGTTGGTATCTGATGAATTGACGCTCATGAAAGCGTTAAGATTATTTAGGCGTTATATCTTAGTGAGGCTTGAATGGTCACAATTAACACAAACCAGTAGCGATGAGCAAATTTTATTGCAACTTACTCACTTGGCTGAGGTGATTATTATCACCGCACGAGATTGGCTTTATGAACTGAGTTGTAAAGAGTGGGGTACGCCGTGTAATTCGCAAGGGCAAGCGCAACCTTTACTTATTCTTGGTATGGGAAAATTAGGGGGCGGAGAACTTAATTTTTCATCTGATATTGATCTTATTTTTACTTATCCTGAACATGGACAAACACAAGGCGGTCGTCGCGAATTAGACAATGCTGTGTTTTTTACGCGTTTGGGACAACGTTTAATTAGGGCATTAGATCAGGTTACCGAGGATGGTTTTGTCTACCGAGTTGATATGCGCTTACGTCCTCTAGGCGATGGTGGTCCGCTTGTTTTAAGTTTTTCGTCGATGGAAGACTATTATCAAGAACAAGGTCGTGATTGGGAACGTTATGCGATGGTTAAAGCAAAAGTGCTTGGTAATCAACAAGATCATTATACTGTTGAACTTTATCAACTTCTTAAGCCATTTGTTTATCGTCGTTATATCGATTTTAGTGTATTACAATCATTGCGTAACATGAAAAGTATGATTGAACGTGAGGTTCGTCGTCGAGGTTTAAAAAATAATATCAAATTGGGTGCAGGCGGTATTCGTGAAATTGAATTTATTGTACAAGTTTTTCAACTTATTCGTGGCGGGCGAGTTGTTGGATTACAGACTCGTTCGCTGTTAACCGCACTACAAGTCATTGAGCATGAACAGTTATTAAATTATCAAGAAGTCTCAATTTTACGTGAAAACTACCTATTTTTACGTCGTTGTGAAAATGTGTTGCAAGCAATCAATGATGAACAAACACAAACACTTCCCGACGATGAATTAAATAAAGCTCGGTTATCATTGTCTATGGGGTTTGGCACTTGGCATGAATTTGAAACGGAATTATTTGTTCGAATGCAGGCGAATCGACAAATATTCAATGAATTAATTGGTGAGGATGATAATGAGTCCTCTACTAAAACTAAACCTTATAATGACCAATTTGATGAATTATGGGTGCCTGATTTGCAATTGAGTGATGTGCAAGCAGTATTACCTGATTATTCAGATGAGAAAGCTAATCAGCTCTACCAATTACTTTTACAGTTTCGTGATGATATTGGTAAACGCACTATCGGCGTACGTGGACGAGAAATACTCGATCAGCTCATGCCACGTTTACTTGATGCTTGCTGTAATGACAGTCATAGCCATAGCTTGATGGTATTATCACGTATTTTGCCATTATTGGTAAATATTGTAAGCCGTACCACCTATTTAGAACTGTTATTAGAATATCCAACTGCATTAAAACAATTAATTCGATTATGTAGTGCATCGCCTATGATTAGCGATCAGCTTGCGCATTATCCAATTTTGCTTGATGAGTTAATTGATATCAATTCATTGTATCAAACGCCCGCTCCAGATGAATATAAAAACCAACTTTATCAATATTTATTACGTATTTTATCGGATGATGAAGAACAACAACTTGAGGCATTAAGGCAATTCAAACAAATGCAACTACTGCACATCGCGGCGGCTGATGTTGAACATGTATTATCGACCATGAAAGTCAGTGATCATTTAACCTATGTTGCAGAATCGCTCCTTGATTTTGTTGTTCAAATGGCCTGGAATCAGATGGTTAGTCGTTATGGTAAACCTGATTATTTAGTGGATAACCAGAAAGGATTGGTGGTGGTTGCTTATGGTAAATTAGGTGGATGGGAACTGGGCTACGGTTCAGACTTAGATTTAGTTTTTTTACATGATTGCCCCGTTCATAGCATGACCAATGGTGATAAGCAGATCGATAGTCGCCAATTTTACTTACGATTAGTACAACGAATAATTCACCTATTTAATGTACGAACCAGCTTTGGTATTCTTTATGAAGTTGATGTTCGCTTGCGACCACAAGGTGATGCAGGACTATTAGCGTGTAGTTTGGATTCATTTGAAGATTATCAGATGAATGAAGCATGGACATGGGAACACCAAGCGTTGGTTCGAGCAAGAGCTGTTTATGGAGAACCCGCACTCATCCATCGCTTTAATCAGATTCGTCATAGTATTTTAAGCCAGCCTCGAGATGAAAATCGATTAAAAACTGAAGTACGAGAGATGCGCGAAAAGATGAGAAGCCATTTAGGCTCCACACAATCAGACTTATTTAATTTAAAAATTGATGAAGGTGGGATTGGCGATATTGAATTTTTGTCTCAGTTTTTGGTACTTAATTATGCTCATCAACAACCTAAAATGACGCAATGGAGTGATAATGTACGTATTTTAGAGTTGGCTGCAAAATATCAAATTATGGATAGTGAACAAGCGCAGCAATTGACAAAAGCTTATATCGACATGCGTAACGAAATTCATCGTTTGGCCTTGCAAGTTTTACCCGGTACTGTTGATAATTCTTGTTTTACACAGGAAAGGGCAATAGTAAAACAGAGCTGGAATAGATGGTTAAATTGAATGTTTAATATTGGTTAATAAGCGAGTTTGATTTCAAAAAACAATAATGCTAAACATCTTATTAAAACTAACCTAATCGTTAGGCTCCATTTTCAAGTTTGATAAAGATTCAACAAACTTAAATTAAATAGAGTGATAATCTAAGGTTAAAATAAGATTTTAATATCAACACGTTATCATATAGTTAGTTAATTTGAGTGGTTTATTACCGGTTATTTATGGAGTTTAAGATTAATGGCAACGATCAAAGATATCGCTAAAATGGCAGGTGTATCACATGGTACGGTGTCAAATGTACTAAATGGTCGCGGTAATGTCAGTGTCAAAAAAATTAAACTTGTTGAGCAAGCCGCTCAAGCATTAGGGTATCAACTAAACTTACAAGCAAAGTTTTTAAAACAAGGAACGACCAAAACGATTTCGGTCTTATTACCCAATATTACCTCTGAACAGTACGCCGATTTATATGATGGGCTTTTTAGTTATTTAAATCGATTAGGTTATGGACTAACCTTATATTTAACCTATGATTCAAAAGAGTTTGAATTACAACTCATCCAAGAAATTGCAGTAAAACGCGATTATGCGGTAATTGTGGTAAGCGCTTTAGATAGTGCACAAAGTTATTACCAAACGTTAAAAATAGACAAAGAAAAAATTATTTTTGTTTATCGTAAACCAAAATCCGCGCTGAAATTCATATCATTAGATTTTGAAAAAGCTGGGCATGATATTGCGTGCGAAATGATAAAAAATAATTATCGGCATATCGGTTTATTTAGTAACTCTGACCAACATACTCATTCGCAATCTTTCAAAAAAGGTTTACAGCAAACCTTTAAGCAACAAAACTATCATGTCGATATAAATTGCATTGCTTCAATGCCTTCAAATAGTACCTATAATTTATCATTCAATTTTTTTGCAAATGAGCAAGTAGGGTACGATGCCATCATTACCATGGATATGGAGCGCGCACATTTTGTTCGAAATGCTAATTATTTTGGAAGTTTACAACCTTGCCCACCAATTTATACATTAACGAAGAATAGTTTTTTTTATGAAAACCATTTTTATCAATATCATATGAATTATGGGATATTAAGTCGGCAAATTGCCAATCTAATTGAGGACCAGCCAATTACTTTACCTGAAAATAAAGGATTTACCTTACTTCCTGATTCATTGCCCCACGACAAGACTAACTATGGTGATGAAATTAATTTTTTAATTCTTCCCAGCCCGTCAACCCAAGCCGTAGCCAAATTATTACCTCACTTTAGCAAAATAAGTGGTATTAACGTTAATTTAATAGTTAAACCTTTTGATGAGATTTATCACATACTTAATCATGTAGAACATCATAAATATCTGGATATTATTCGGATTGATATGGCAGGGCTACCTTGGTTTGCCCCTTCAATATTTAAGCCATTATCTGAGCTGCAAATTGATTTATCTCACATCTTTGCACGCTATACACCTGAAATAATAGACCGTTTTAGTTATGTGAATAATATCGCTTATGCCTTGCCGTTCGATCCAAGTGTGCAGATGCTTTTTTACCGTAAAGATCTTTTTGATGATCCTTTAATTAAACGCGCTTATTTTGAACAGTTTCGTCAACAACTTGATGTACCGACTAATTTTGCTGATTTTAATCAAATATCGGCTTTTTTTAATCGACAGCAAAATGGGGAGTCGCAAGTAGAATTTGGTAGTTGTTTTACCTCAGGTAATGATGAACTTATCGCTTCCGAGTTCTTAGTCCGCTATTATGCACAAGGTGGAAAATTATTTAATCATTCCCAACCACAGCTCAATACTGTTATAGCACTTACAACGTTAACTCAATTACACTCTTTTATTAAACTAGCTAAAAATATAAATGCCACTTGGTGGCAAGATTCAGTGAAATTATTTGAACAAGGCAAGCTAGCGATGCTAATTGTTTATATGAATTTGTTTAGTTGTATAAATCATCGTAACATTTTGCCGTTGGTGGGGTATGCTAAAGTGCCGGGTAATAAGCCTTTATTTGGTGGTGGTTCTTTAGGTGTATCAAAGTACAGTCAAAAAGATGCAGCAATAAAATCTTTTTTTGATTGGCTATATTCACCAGAAATTAGTGAACAAATTGCGTTATTGGGTGGGGCAACGGCACAAAACTCTATTTTTCAAAATCAACGCATTATCAATAGTTATCCGTGGCTTACTGTGGCTCAGCAGCAGTACGCTAACGGTATTCGTGAAAATAGTATAAAAGGTGAGGCTGTGAATTTAAGGTGTGTTGAAAACATCATAGGCAATTATTTATCAAAGTGGATGACTAAGCAATACGATTCAAAACAAGTTATTGATTTAATTAATGATGAGATAAAAAAACAATATTGCTAATGATAAACACACTAACAATATTGTTTAATTCAATAATTAAAATCAGATTATTTTGATTTTTCTTTTGGGGCCATAATTACATCTTTATCTTTGAACAATAACCAAAAACCAATAGCAACAATGGCTGCCACTACAGCAGGATAGATCCAAAACTCTTGCCATTGTGGCCCAGCATTTGGCAGCGTTTTTTCGGTAACCACGCGATTGTTGATAAATCCACAAACCGATGCGGCCATAAATACGCCAAAGCCATTAGAAACAATAAAACGTAATCCTTGCGCTTGTGCTTTGATTTCTGGTCCTGCTTTTTTATCTACATAAATATCACCAGCGGTAAAGAAGAAGTCCCAACAAACACCTTGTAAAAGTAATGTGCCAATAATGTAAAAGAACATCGTACTACCGTCGGCAGTCGCGGCTAACGATAACATCAAACTACGAATAACCCAGCAAATTGCGCCAAATAAAATGATTTTTTTGAAACCAAAACGACCTAATAAGAAAGATAAAAGGAACATAAATAAAACTTCAGTGGCGATAGCTATTTGCATCATTGATGCAGGCTCTAATCCTAAAACAGGTAGATAAACCGGTAAATAAGCACTATAAGCTGTTTTAGTTATCATTAAGATAAACGTTGATAACATAAAAATAGTAAAGTATTTGTCTTTAAATAGTGATAATGCATCTAAACACATCGCATCGCGCAAAGAGAATTTTTTATTTTTGCTAGTTGGTGGTGTATTAGGTAAAGTGAAACAATAAATGCCATAAACCACAGATGCACCTGAAGCAAGTAAAAATGAATTGATAGAACTAGAAAAACCCGTGTAACCAAGAATTAACCCTACAATCATAAAGCCGATGGTACCAAATACACGAATAATCGGGAACCAGCGCACACCATCTATATGTCTAAAGCTAACGCTATTAGCTAATGCCGTTGTTGGATAGAATAATAAACCAACGATGAAAATCATGATTAAAAAGCCAGCAATATTGCCGTTTTCAACAAAGTTCGGGATCAAGAATAATACAACGGCATTAAGAATATGTAATATGCCCATCACTTTTTGTGATGCGATAAATCTATCCGCAATCATGCCAATGAATAACGGTGAAATAATGGTTGCGATACCTAATACAGAGTAAGTTGATCCAACAATCTCTTTTAATCCATAAGCAGCGAGTACAGCCCCAATAACCATATTCCATGCACCTTGCACAAAATATTGTAAAAACATCATTACCAGTAGACGTGGTATTTTAAACATAAAAAACTCCGTATTAAATTGTTTTTATTAAGCCGTCATAAGCGACTTCTATATTATGAGGTTTGAATATTTCCACTAATTCATCGTGCATAAAGCCACTACTATGTGAATGATGCGACGTTATTAGTTGTGTTTTATCATGGAAAATATTTTCACTAATCATGCGTTGTTGTGCGGCGATCACAGTTTCAATGCTCATATGATTATTGGTGCGGTCGTTCTGTTTATAGCCATAGGTACATTCAAAGATAGCTAAATCAATTTTTTTGCCGCTATTTTTAAGCCATTGCCAAGTGAGTTCAGGAAAATAGCCTGAATCATGACCATGAAGAATAGTTTTCCCATCTTTTTCAATTAAGTAGATGAAACAAAATTCCCATTTTGCATGATTCGATAGTAAAGGCGTTACATGATAGCCAGCAGAGCTGGTAATAGTCTGATACGGGACCAATAAATTAAAAACAAAGCGTTCAGGGCTGTAACCTGGTAGTACATGTAAGCACCCATTTATTGCAATATCATTGCCGTAGATATAAAGCGGGTGATCAATGTTAAAGCCATAATCTACCATACGGCTAAATAGATCACCGACATTAAAATGGTCTGGATGGGTATGCGTAAATAACAAATCTTTGATTTTAGTTACATCAATATTTTCTCGCATGACTTGGTAACTAAATTCGGGTGCAAAGTCAATTTGCATGATTTCATCAATGATAACGGAGCTTCGACTCCTGATATTTTTACCTTTTTGTATGCGGGTTTTCTCGCAGATTTCACATTTACAAAAAGGATTTGGGATACCTTCCGAGGCTGCTGTACCCAAAAACTGTAGTTTCACATTGTTCTCCTATAATTCAATGATTCAAATTGTTGTCATTTTATTTCTTGATATAAAGCATCTAAAATTGGAACGTTCCAATTTTATTGAAATGACTTGAATTCCACAATAAAATTAATTAATTTTTTGTTAATTCGTGAGGAAGATCAAAATTTGTAAGGGGTGATGAGTGTCGAAATATAAAATTAATGAGGGGGAGAAGATTATCGGCGATTTTACTCATTCGCCGATAAATCGTTATTTAAAAGTAGATAATGGCTAATATTTAGTTTGCTTCTTTCCAAAGAATTAAGTCTTGATCCTCAAGGTCAGATGCATCAAATCCAATTACTGGGGGGAGATCTTCGCGATCAAACGCTATGTCGCCACCATTGACATCAATATCCCCTTTTTTGATACCTTTAAAATCATAAAGGTTGGTATCACATAAATGTGAAAGCGTAATATTTTGCGTGGCTCTAAACATGGTTTCTATACGACCAGGAAACTTTTTATCCCAATCGTTTAGCATCTCTTTAATCACTTGACGTTGTAAATTAGGTTGTGAACCACAAAGATTACATGGAATGATTGGGAATTGCTTAATTTCAGCATATTTTGCAATATCCTTTTCTTTACAGTAAGCCAGCGGTCGAATAATAATATGTTCGCCTGAGTCATTAACCAATTTGGGTGGCATTGCTTTAAGTTTGCCACCATAAAACATATTTAAAAATAACGTTTCTAGAATATCATCACGATGATGACCTAAGGCAATTTTGGTCGCGCCAAGCTCCGTTGCGGTGCGGTATAAAATACCACGACGCAAACGAGAACAAAGTGAACACGTTGTTTTGCTTTCTGGAATTTTTTCTTTTACGATACCATAAGTATTTTCTTGAACAATTTTATATTCAATGCCTAATGACTCTAAATACTGAGGCAAAACATGTTCAGGAAATCCGGGTTGTTTTTGATCTAAATTGACGGCAATTAGTTCAAAATTGATCGGGGCACTGATTTTCAAATTTAATAAAATATCAAGTAGCGTATAGCTATCTTTACCACCTGATAAGCAAACCATAATCCGATCACCATCTTCAATCATATTGAAGTCGGCAATGGCTTCTCCCGTTAGGCGACGTAACCGTTTATGTAATTTATTTTGATTATATGTATTCATCACGATTTTTAGATTATTCAGCTCGGCTCATATAACGGCGTTCAGCAATATGAATTTTTACTTTTTCGTTATTATCAATGTATTCTGGAACCTGGATAACCAAGCCTGTTGATAAGGTTGCTGGTTTTGTGCGTGCACTGGCAGACGCACCTTTGATGCTAGGTGAAGTTTCAATGATTTCTAAATCAACTGTTTGAGGTAACTCTAATGCAACTACCTCGCCATCAGCCATTAGCACTTGAATACCGTTCATTCCACCTTCAGGTATAAATAATAGCTCTTCTTCGATTTGTGCTTTTTTGAAGATAAACGGCGTGTAATCTTCATTATCCATAAAGACATACTCATCACCATCGATATATGAAAAACTAACCGGACGACGAATTAATTCAATGGTTTCGATAATATCATCACCTTTAAAACGTTCTTCGACTTTACCGCCAGTTTTTACATCAGTAAATCGCATTTTATAAAGTGTGCTAGCGCCACGTGCACTAGGGCTTTGAACATCAATATCTTTAACCAATAATAATTTACCGTTATAAGTGACTGCATCACCACGTTTTATTTCATTTGCTTTAGCCATAATATCTTCTTCGTGATTATTAATAATAGAGTTGAAAATTAGCTCGCTATTTTAGCGCTATCTTGCTATTGTCACCAACAAAATTTACCGAATAATGTCAAATTATGAAAAAAACAACGGATAGCTTATTTCAATGTCGAAAAAACTGTGGAGCTTGTTGTATTGCGCCTTCAATTTCGTCAATGATTCCCGGTATGCCAAATGGTAAACCGGCTGGAGTTGCGTGCATTCATTTAAATAGTAATTTTCAATGTGACTTATTTGGACAGTCATCAAGACCTCAAGTTTGTGGTCGGTTAAAGCCTTGTATTGAGATGTGTGGCAACAATCGTGTACAAGCTTTAAATTATTTAACTCAATTAGAACAGTTAACTAGCGTTTAACTATTGCTAATATTTAATAAACGAGTTTTATTATTAGAATTATTTATCTCGCGTCGTTTTTTTTTTGATAAACTTCATCGCATTTCATTATTTAATGATAAATGACCATATTAATTAGATTAGTCTTCAGTTAATTATTGATAGGATTTCTGTACACACTATTAACTGAATTTTTCTTATTGTCTTTTTTTATCTTTTTAAACAGAAGAATATTGTTATGAATAATAAATTAAAACGGGACTTAAAATCTCGGCATTTAGCCATGATTGCTATTGGCGGTTCAATTGGTACAGGGCTTTTTGTTGCTTCAGGCGCAACGGTTGCTCAAGCGGGGCCCGGTGGTGCATTACTTTCGTATGCTATTATTGGTGTTATGGTGTACTTTTTAATGACAAGCCTTGGTGAACTAGCGGCGTATTTACCGGTATCAGGTACCTTTGCTACGTACGGCGCTCGTTATGTTGATGAGGCTTTTGGTTTCGCAATTGGATGGAATTATTGGTATAACTGGGCAATTACTGTTGCAGTAGATTTAGTTGCTGCTCAGCTTGTTATCTCTTATTGGTTTGATGCAGGTAGTTATAGTTGGCTTTGGAGCTTACTGTTTTTAAGCATCATCTTTTGTTTGAACTATATTTCTGTAAAAGGATTTGGTGAAGCCGAGTTTTGGTTCTCATTAATTAAAGTTGTCACAGTTATCGTGTTCATTGTGATTGGTTTGTTGATGATTGTTGGCATTTTAAAGGGGAGTGAAAACGCAGGTTGGCAAAATTGGACTATTGGCGATGCGCCTTTTGTTGGTGGTTTTTCATCGATGATAGGGGTTGCGATGGTTGTTGGCTTCTCATTTCAAGGTACGGAGCTAATAGGAATAGCGGCTGGCGAGTCAAAAGATCCAGAAAAAAATATTCCAAAAGCGATGAAGCAAGTTTTTTGGCGAATTTTACTGTTTTATATTTTTGCTATTTTGGTCATTAGCTTAATTATTCCTTATACAGATCCAAATTTATTACGTAATGAAGAAACTGATATCAGTGTCAGTCCATTTACCTTAGTTTTTCAGCATGCAGGACTATTATCCGCTGCGGCAATTATGAATGCGGTTATTTTAACATCGGTATTATCGGCGGGTAATTCCGGTTTATATGCCTCAACGCGGATGCTTTATGCATTGGCTAAAGAGGGGAAAGCCCCTAAAATCTTTTCAAGGCTATCTTCATCAGGGGTACCTAGATTTGCACTTATCGCAACGACAATTATTGCTATGCTATGTTTTTTAACTTCGATGTATAAAGATCAAGAAGTTTATTTATGGTTGCTTAATATGTCAGGCATGACAGGTTTTATAGCTTGGCTTGGTATTGCAATTAGTCACTACCGTTTTAGAAAAGGTTATATTGCACAAGGATTAGATGTCAATAAGTTACCTTATCGTTCAAGCTGTTTTCCATTTGGTCCAATATTTGCTTTTGTGCTATGTTTGATTATTACACTAGGTCAAAATTATGAAGCATTTTTACAAGAGACTATTGATTGGAATGGCGTAATAGCAACATATGTCGGTTTACCACTATTTTTGGTAATCTATTTTGGCTACAAAATTGTGAAAAAGACCAAATGGGTTAAATATTCAGAAATGGATTTCTCACAAGTAAATTAATTAGCATAATAGTATTTAAGCTCTTTTTTCCGTCGACATAAGTCGACGGAATTTTATTAAAAAAGAGAATAAACCGTTTTAGATTTAATAATGATTAAATAACAATTCTGATGATAACGATATTAGCGACTACGGAATATGATACGTGCTTTAGATAGATCGTAAGGTGTCATTTCAACGGTAACTTTATCGCCAGTTAAAATGCGAATATAATTTTTGCGCATTTTACCAGAAATATGTGCAGTAACGACATGACCATTTTCAAGTTCAACACGGAACATCGTGTTTGGAAGAGTATCAAGTATGGTACCTTGCATTTCAATGTTATCTTCTTTTGCCATTGGGGCCTCTTATTAATAAATACAAATTAAATATACTCATATCATCATCCATTTATTCCCATATCATCTGGGGATAACATGACAACTAAAAACTTTTTTAAAACTGCTTTTATCGACTTTTGTACATATAGATTAATTGACATTGAGTATAAGCTATAAAATCACTGAATTTATAATATATAAAGACAGCGGCAAAATAATGCCGAAAAAACTGACAGAAGTAAAGACCTTTCTAATTTTTCTTTGCATTATAAAGCCCTTGCTCACAAATATAATGCCATACTTTGGGTGGTAATAAATTTTTACAACTTTGTTGATTATGAATATTTTGTCGAATTTCTGTTGCTGATATATTTTCTAAAGGGGTATGTGCAAAATAGATGTAACCAGCTGGAAAATTATGCAAATCGTGAATATTGGTTGTTTGATGTTGAGTGATCCACGCTTGAAGTTCATTGTCAGTCGTTTTTTCGGTATAACCTGGACGTCTACAAATAAGTAAATGGCAGTAATTAAGTAGTATTTTCCAATCTTTCCAGGTGGGTAAATTTAATAAAGAATCTTGTCCCATGATAAAGGCTAGACCAGAGAGCTTACCATGTTGGTGACGCCACTGTTGTAGTGTTTCGATAGTGTAAGAAGGTCGTGTTAAATTTTGTGGTAGTATTTCTCTGGTATCAATTGAAAATAACGGCATATCGCTTATGGCTAAATTCAACATAGCTAGGCGCTGTGTTGTCGTTGCCTCAGGTTGCGGTTTATGAGGGGGAATATGATTGGGTAATAAGCTAATTTTTGTTAAGCCAACCTCTTTTGCTAGCGCAATTGCTGGGTAAATGTGTCCATAATGAATTGGATCGAAAGTACCACCGAACAATGCTGTTAACATTTATTTAATCCCATAAATTGCATTGTTAAAGCCGATAGCGCATCCCACACTCGTAGTTGATTATCATGTTTCAAGCTGATTTCAATTTCAGTAAGTAGAGCCAGCGTTGAAAATAGATCTTTAATATCATTACGATTTAAATAATTGGTATACATTGCTCTTTTGTTTTGCCAAATTTTATATTCATCAAAAGTTTGTTTTAACGGTTTTGATGATAAACTTTTTTTTAGATTGATGATCAAAATCAGCTCACGTTGAATAATCCTGAGTAATATTAATGGTTCAAAATCATTCATCTTTAATTGCTGTAAAATGTGGGTTGCTCGCTTTGTTTTATGAGCAACCATTGCATCAATCCAGTGATACGGAGTAAATATGGCAGAATCATTAATATTACTTTCAACTTGATCATAAGTTATTGTTTGGTTTGTATAGAGTAACTTTAGTTGCTCAATAATTTGCGTTAATGCCAGTAAATTTCCTTCGTAATAATAACAAAGAAGATCGATAGCTTCAGGTTCAACCACTATTTGCTTTTGTTGAAGATGATTTTTAATCCATTGTGGTAATAAAGCTGTGTCAGGCGTAGTACAATTGACGACGACTAAGTTATCGGATAATTTTTTATACCAAACTGCATTTTCCTGAGTTTTAGTAATTTTTGTTAAACTGATAATTAATGCAATATCAGGATTGAGTATTTCACTTAAACTATTCAGTTTCGAACTCGTCGCTGTATTGATTGTGTTTTCACCAAAATCTAAAAAAATTAGTGTATTGGTTGAAAATAGATTCATTGCATGACAACTATCATAGATAGGCTGCCAATCAGATTGATTATCTATGTTAAATGTCAGTTGTTCATTAAAGCCAGCTTGTTTAAAAGCGGTTTTTAGCTGCGATTGGCTATAATATTGTAAATAAGGATCGTTGCCTAACAGTAGATAATAGGGCGATCCTAATTTTGTCGTAATTTGGTCTGCGTTGATTTTAATCATGTCAAAAAGTTAATTAACAGCATCAACCGATTTCAATTTGCGAATAATTTGTTTAGCTGCTTGTTTATACATTTCATCTTCAATTAAATCTTGCTCGGTTGTTTTAGCAAGTGCTGCTGTTGGGTTATCAAAAAATGTACGGAAAATACGAACACTAATTGGGTATACCTTTTCACTTGCAACAATAACTTGAGCGTCAACATTTAAGACTAATTGATATTCCGCCGCCTTACCATCTTGGTAAATAGATATCGTACTACGATCAATGGACTCTCTTATAATATTTAAAGAGGGATAATTGTGTGATACATCATTGTTAGCTAATGTAACTTTATTATCCTTTAATAACTCTTTAATATTTCTTGAAAGCTGTCCATAAGGATCATAACTGATATAAGCCATTGTTTTAAATCGTGCCGGTATTTCAGTTTCATTTTGTAGATGAAAACCACACCCCGTCAGTGATACTGCCATTAGCATAAATAAGGCTATATATTTTTTCATAAGTATTACCACCCATGTTTTAATTTTAACAGTATCAACCAACAACAAGATTTAATAATTTACCCGGCACATAAATAACTTTACGAATAGTAACGTCCGCTAAGTATTTTTGGATATTCGGTTCTTGTTTTGCTTGTGCCAATACCAAATCTTGGTCAGCATCAGCAGGTACGGTAAACTTACCACGTACTTTACCATTAATTTGCACAACAATCAGTTTTTCATCTTCGATCATGGCAGACTCTTCAGCTATAGGCCATGTCGCATTATCAATTGTTTCACTATGGCCTAAAGCTTGCCACATGACAAAACAAGCATGAGGCATCATTGGGTAAAGCAAACGAACAATCGCATTTAAAGCTTCATCCATAAGCGCATGGTCTTGAGCTGATTCTTGTGGTGCTTTTTGCAAACGATTCATAAACTCCATTACCGCAGCGATAGCAGTATTGAAAGTTTGACGACGACCAATATCATCACTGACCTTAGCAATTGTCTTATGTAACTCACGTCTTAATGCTTTTTGATCGGCATTTAAAGCATTAACATCAAGTTTATCCGCACTGCCTTTTTGCGCATGTTCATAAACTAAACGCCAAACACGCTTAATAAAGCGATTGGCACCTTCAACGCCAGACTCTTGCCACTCAAGGGTCATCTCGGCTGGTGAGGCAAACATCATAAACAAACGTACAGTATCGGCGCCATATTTTTCGACCATTTCTTGTGGATCAATACCGTTATTTTTTGATTTAGACATTTTAGTCATACCGGCATGCACCAGCTCATTACCTTTGCTATCTACCGCTTTCACAATACGACCTTTTTCATCACGTTCGATTGTGACCTCAGTTGGTGATACCCAAATACGTTCATTGGTTGGGCTGGTATAATAAAACGCATCAGCTAACACCATACCTTGGCAAAGCAAACGCTTAGCCGGCTCATCTGATGATACTAGACCAAAATCACGCATTAACTTATGGAAGAATCTAAAATAAAGTAAATGCATAATGGCATGTTCAATACCCCCTACATATTGATCGACTGGCAACCAATAATTGGCAGCTTTTTCGTCTAACATGCCTTTGTCATAATGTGGACAAGTATAACGAGCATAATACCAAGATGATTCCATAAACGTATCAAAGGTATCCGTTTCACGCAATGCT
Organism: Gilliamella sp. wkB292; assembly: GCF_001690235.1. Classification (NCBI taxonomy): domain Bacteria; kingdom Pseudomonadati; phylum Pseudomonadota; class Gammaproteobacteria; order Orbales; family Orbaceae; genus Gilliamella; species Gilliamella sp. wkB292. The sequence goes on along the minus strand of NZ_LZGO01000069.1, from coordinate 6,039 downwards.
GGTTGTCCATTAACTGTGGTTTTTGCCCAATTAGGATCGGCTTTGATTGGACTGGTAATACCGTTCATTTCAACGTCTTCAGGTAAAATAACTGGCAGCTGATCTTCTGGTGTAGGAATTGTGGTGCCATCTTCAAGGGTCACCATTGGAATTGGTGCGCCCCAATAACGTTGGCGAGAAACCCCCCAATCACGTAGACGGTAATTAACTTTACGTTCACCAATACCTAACGCTATGAGTTTATCGGCAATGGCATTAAACGCTTGCTCAAAATCAAGACCATTAAACTCACCCGAATTAAACAATATACCATGTTGAGTATACGCATTTTCGGAAAGATCCGGCGCTTTGCCATCTTGATCTAAAATTACCGGTTTAATTGGCAAATTGTATTTACTTGCAAACTCATAATCGCGTTCATCATGGCCTGGTACTGCCATTACTGCACCGGTTCCATATTCGATTAAAACAAAATTAGCAATCCAAACCGGAACTTTATCACCTGTTAATGGATGAATAGCAAAAAATCCTGTCGCCATACCTTTCTTTTCCATGGTCGCCATATCGGCTTCGGCAGTTTTAGTATTTTTGCATTCAGCAATAAATTCAGCAATTTTGCTGTTATTTTGGGCTGCTAATTGTGCTAGTGGGTGTTCTGCCGCAACAGACACAAAACTCACCCCCATTAATGTATCAGGCCGTGTAGTATAAACTCGTAACTTATCCGCATAGTTTTCAACCGTAAAATCAAACTCTACACCTTCAGAGCGGCCGATCCAGTTACGTTGCATGGTTTTAACTTGTTCTGGCCAGTTTTCTAATGTATCTAAATCGTTAAGTAACTCTTCGGCATAATTAGTAATTTTAATAAACCATTGTGGGATCTCTTTGCGTTCAACGGGGGTATTACAGCGCCAACAGCAACCTTCAACCACCTGTTCATTAGCAAGGACGGTCTGATCGTTCGGACACCAGTTAACAGCGGATGTTTTTTTATAGACTAAACCTTTTTCAAACAATTTAGTAAAAAACCACTGCTCCCATTTATAGTATTCAGGACGGCAGGTTGTCACTTCACGATCCCAATCATAACCAAACCCTAATAACTGTAGTTGCTTTTTCATGTAAGCAATATTTTCATAGGTCCATATAGCCGGTGCGGTGTTATTTTTCACTGCCGCACCTTCTGCCGGTAAACCAAAAGCATCCCAACCAATAGGTTGTAAAACATTTTTGCCATTTAAACGTTGATAGCGTGAAATGGTATCACCGATAGTATAATTTCGAACATGACCAAGGTGTAACCGCCCAGAAGGGTAAGGTAACATTGATAAGCAGTAATACTTTTCTTTTGAGGGATCTTCGGTAACATGGAATGTTTTATTTTCTTGCCAATGTTGTTGAACTTTGGCTTCAATCTCATCGGGGCGATATTGTTCTTGCATGACGAATTAATGTCCTATCTATTATTGCTAATAAAAATAATTTGCTAATTGTATTGGTTATTGTCACGTTTTACAAACGATATGTGAATGTATGAATAGATTTATTAAAGAGGATAATTTAGGCAACTCATTAATAAGATTAACAAACAGAGTAATTGCTAGCTAATAATTTTAGTGATGGGCGGGTAATTATCCCGCCTCTTACGGCTTTAGTTACCATTAAATACGCTGGTTAAGCGTGATAAAAATGAGCGCTGTTCTTCTTTAGGCATGTTTTCAAGATTTGCTTGAATAAGTGTATCGGTTTTTTGTGTTTCATTAGTTAAGCCTAGTTCATTATAGGCATCGCGCATTAACAGTAGACCTTGTTTAGTTGAATCAGTATCTGGAAATAACGCAATCATTTGGCTAACACGATTAATAACCGCAACATAAGCACCGCGCTGAGTATAATATTCCGCTATTTTAAGTTGATATCTTGATAGTCTATTTTTCAAAAATACCAAACGTTTTTGTGCATCAGCGGCGTAAATACTGGTTGGAAAACTTGAAACCAGATAAGTGAAATCTTTAAAAGCAGCGGTAGCAAAGTCAGGATCTCGGTCTGAACGATCAACATTGAACCAACCTTGGATCATATTGTTGTCTTGAGCCATATTGGCTAAACCACGCATATAAATAACCCAATCAATATTAGGATGAGTAGGGTTTAATTTTAAAAATCGGTCAACCGACGCGATAACTAATGGGAAATTAGCAGATTTATAATAAGCATAAATTAAATCAAGTTGCACTTGTTGCGAATAAGGACCAAATGGATAATTTTTATCCATCGCCTCTAATATAGTGATACTGGATTTTATGTTACCACTTTCTAGCTCGGTTTGAGCTTTGTTGTGGAGTTCTAATTCTGATACATTTTCAACATCAGGCTTTGTTGTTGTGCAACCAATTAACATGCCACTTAAAGCAATTGCTAACAAAGAGTGTAAACGTAGTTTCATTCAGTTCTCAATCCAAAATATAAATAAACATTAAAGTCTATGAATAGTATATAATACTCTAAAACATATCAGCTTAAAATAGATAAATTACATATGCTCGAGTTAAAATTATCAACAGAAATAGAACAAACACAACTCGGAATGCGTTTAGATCAAGCGTTATCCGAGCTTTTTCCTGATTATTCACGTTCCAGAATAAAAGAGTGGATTGTGAATAATAAAGTGACAGTTAACGGTATTATTGTTAATAAGCCTAAAGAAAAAGTACTAGGCGGTGAAAAAATTACCATTAGTGCAGAAATTGAGCAAGAAACATATCATCAACCTGAAAATATAAAATTGAATATTGTTTATGAAGATGATGATATTTTAGTTATTAATAAGCCGCGTGATTTAGTTGTCCATCCTGGTGCGGGCAATCCTAATGGCACCGTATTAAATGCATTACTTTATCATTATCCAGAAATAGCACGAGTTCCGCGCGCCGGTATTGTCCATCGCTTAGATAAAGATACCACAGGTTTAATGGTTGTTGCCAAAACAATCATTGCGCAAACACATTTAGTTGAATCGTTGCAATTACGTGAAATTACGCGGGAATATGAAGCCGTTGCCATGGGCATTATTACCGCAGGTGGGACAATTGATGAGCCGATTACTCGTCATCCAACAAAACGAACACACATGGCGGTATTTCCAACTGGCAAACCCGCTGTTACACACTATCGGGTAATGGAAAAATATCGGCTCCATACGCGTCTACGTTTAAGACTCGAGACGGGACGGACACACCAAATACGTGTGCATATGGCTCATATTGCTCATCCATTAGTTGGCGATCCTCTATATGGCGGACGACCAAGACCACCAAAAGGTGCAAGCGAATCATTTATACAAACATTACGCGATTTTGATAGACAAGCCTTACATGCTGCTATGTTACGGTTATTTCATCCTATTACTGGAGAGCAGATGGAATGGCATGCACCTATCCCAGAAGATATGCAAAAGTTAATTTTAGCGCTTCAAGAAGATACCCAACAACATAAAGATGAATTAGATTGGTGAGGTGAGCATCATGATTAAATCGATTTCTCCTTATTGGCCAGCCCCGAAAAACATTCGGGCATTTACCACCACTCGAAAGGGTGGGGTAAGCCTAGCACCTTTTGAAAGTTTAAATTTGGGAAGTCGCACCGGTGATGATTTAGATCATGTTACGGAAAATTGTCGGCGATTAATTAAAGCAGAACAGATTCCTAGTGAACCTTATTGGTTAAATCAAACGCATAGTACAGTTGCACTAGATATTACTGAAGTTGAATTGCAACCAGCTATCGGCATTATTGCTAATGATAGGTTTGAAGCTGATGCGTCGTATACTCGGCAAGCTAAGCAGGTAAGTGTGGTGTTGACAGCTGATTGTATGCCAGTACTGTTTTGCTCGGTTAATGGCGATGAAGTTGCAGCGGCTCATGCTGGTTGGCGTGGACTTTGCAATGGAATTTTAGAACAGACTATTAAAAAGTTTTCATGTCCTAAAAATCAGATCCTTGCTTGGATGGGGCCTGCTATTAGTGCAAAAAAATTCGAAGTGGGTGGTGAAGTGAAAGCACAATTTGAAGCAATTGATCCTCAAGCTGAACAGGCTTTTACATTGATTAACCAAACAGAACAAAAATACCTTGCGGACCTCTATTTAATCGCCAGACAAAGATTAACTGCCATGGGAATAAATAAGATTTTTGGTGGTAATTTTTGCACTTTTACTGAACAGGATTTATTTTTCTCTTATCGTCGTGAAAACAGAACCGGTAGGATGGCATCGATGATTTGGTTTGAAAATCCATAACCATCCTAGTATTTCAAAAGCGGTAATATTGTGAATAATTATAATAATAAGGTATTAACCAGAATGATGAAATTTAATAATCCTCAGCCAAAAGCACGATAACAATTACAACAGAATTTTAAATTTGAAGATGTTTTTATGATTACCGAATGACCTGTTACTTTTAGCTTTTTTGAACAAGATTGGCGATGTGCGTAAACTAATTGCCTTCTTTTTTTAAATAGGATGATTCTTAGGGGGGGACTCATTAGCAGCGATCTTTTTAGCTCATATAGCTAAGAAAATCATATATTGGATGAAAAAAGCGACAAAGTTTTAATAGAAAACTTTCTGACTCAGTCGTTATTCGTTGCGTGCAAGATGCATGAGATGATACAGAAATCTTTTGTAACAAAGCTTTTAATCAATACTGAAAATTCAAACAATATTACATTAATTTAAATAATTTAAAAAAATAGCTCATTTATCATTCGATATTCGCAAATTTATGGGTTTGAATGCTAAGTAACCATTTATTTTCGCTGCGCTGTTGATTTATTTTGCCGAGTAATTCAATGGTTTCAAACATGTTAAATTCACCATTTTTTTCACAAGGCGATAAAAAATAACGTTTGGCTTTGATATGTTTTTCAATGTAGCAGCAAAAAGGTAAAAATTCAGGGTGGTTTTCTGCCACAATTCGCACTTCATCTGCGGTGGATTGAACAATTTTTTGATAGCGTGTTTGATAACAGAACTTCGGGCTTAAGGCAATATAATCGATTAATGAATCGACTTTACCTAAACCATTACTTTCAATTGCAATAAAATAATTAGCTTGCTTAAGTGGTGCTAACAATTCGGGTAATGCTTTTACCATTGTTGGTTCGCCACCAGTAATAATAATATTTTTACTTTGGTAACTTTTTACTTTAGCTAATATGTCCGCTAACGTGTATCGTGTAAATTGACGGAAATTGGTATCACACCACTGGCAATTTAAATTGCAACCAGCAAAGCGAATAAAAATAGCTGGCATGCCTGTATTATAACCTTCGCCCTGTAAAGATTCGAAGATTTCAACAATGCGAAACTCTGTCATTTTTCGCTCCGATGATATTCACAATAAGAAGTGGGTGTTTCCCACAATTTAATCATCGAAACGGGTAGGTATTGTGACAAACAATCAAAAATAAATTTACTCATTGCTTCGGCAGTGGTCCGACAAGGAAAAGCAAAAGTTTTTCGATTCATTTCGTGTAATAAAGCCGCGATGCGACACTCATTATCATTATTTTGATTATAAAGATAAGCGTGATCGAGTGGATCAACAATATGCTGTTTGACAATTGACTTTAGATCTGCGTAATCCATCACCATATCAGCACTTGAACCATCGGCAATAAGGTTACCACTAATCTCAACCAACAATTTATAAGTATGGCCATGAAGGTTATGACATTTTTTATTATGCCCATCTAACATATGACAAGCATCAAATTGAAACTCTTTAGCTATTTTAAACATGTTTAATCCTAGTTTTTTTTCGTGGGATGGGTTACGAACCACGGTTAGATAATCTAACAAAATTGAGGGAAGCTAATATAAAATATTCCTACCGGTTTGTCATTTAAAATCATTATATTGAATAAACATGGTAAAGATTATATTTTTTATACTAGGTAAGTAACTTAAATAATATTAGTAATATAGATGCCAAAAATTTTGTTGGGTAATTAAAAATTAATTGTTATACCAC